>NZ_JASJVC010000150.1:0-1985 GCF_035019905.1 Sphingomonas sp. 10B4
CGATGACAAAGGGTGCCGAGCTGGCTGGTGTCAGCAAGGGAACGGTATCGAAAGCTCTGAAATCGGGCCGTCTTAGCTATGCCGAAAAAACCGATAATGGCTACCTGATCGAAACATCTGAACTGTTTCGAGTGTTCCCCCCAAAACAGCCGGAAACGGTTGAAGTGGTTCGGTCCGATACCCCTTTAGGAAATAGGGAAACCCTAATGGAAACAGGGGGGTTGCTCAGAGAAGTTGAACTGTTGCGTGAACAGCTTCGTGATCGTGATGGTGTGGTCGATGACCTACGGCAGCGGCTCGATAAATCCGAGGATGAGCGCCGTGAGGCACAGGCCCGGGTAATTGGGTTGCTGGCAGGACCTGGCCCTACGGAATCCAAGCGCGGGTTCTTCGGTCGGCTATTTGGCCGTCCCGACGAGTGAGATCGCAAAAGGGGTCCCTTTTGGACGCCGATTGATAGCCGTGCAGCAACCACCGCGACCTAAAATTTAGAAGGCCCGATGCGATGACCGAAGAGGAGCGACGACTGCTCGGTGCGCTTGCTTGGATGTGCGAGCAGTATCTCAGCGGGGGCACGGACACGTTGGATCACTTATGCATGGGTGCCGGAGAAGAGGCCGTCGAGCTGCTCGCCAAGTATGGGTTAGTGGAGCCGTCAGGGCGAGGTGGCACCTGGACGCCGGCAGGCAAAGCACTGTTAGCGTCGACTTGATATTGTATCGCGTATCGATACGCGATACACAGAGCCGTGATAATTGGATTTCGCCACAAGGGTCTCGAAGCCTTCTACACCACCGGCACGACGCGAGGCGTTCAGGCTGCCCATGTGAAGAAACTCCGAAACATCCTAGGCTTGTTGGATGTCGCAGCAGGGTCGGCCGACATGAACATACCATCCTTCAAGCTCCACCCGCTTAAGGGCGATCTGAAGGGTCACTGGTCGGTTTGGGTCAACGGCAACTGGCGCGTCACCTTCCGCTTCGTAGGGGCAGATGCCGAGCTGGTTGATTATCAGGACTATCATTGAGGCCATGACGATGATGCATAATCCCCCCCACCCCGGCGAACTGCTCCGTGAAGAAGTAGTCGCGGCATTGAGCTTGTCAGTTACCGAGGCTGCCAACCGGCTCGCTATGTCGCGGGTAGCTCTGTCGCGTGTGTTGAACGGCAAAGCAGGCATCAGCCCTGATCTGGCGTTGCGGCTCGAACAGGCTGGGGTAAGCAGCGCACGAGCATGGTTGGCTATGCAGGCGAACCATGACCTTTGGTGCGCGCGCCAGCATGTACAGCCCCCTGTACGCTTGTTGCAGGATGCCGCCTGATAACAGGCTCATTGCGGTTGAGAGCGACAAGTTCGTTATCGCCCAATCCGCCATTCCTGATGCAAAAATCAAAAGTTTTGCATCAACCCGGAGGAAGTGGAGGGAGTCCCTTGTAGCAATCTACCGGCGATATTTCGCCGCAGCGGAAGGCTTCACCTTAAAGCCGTCAGGTGTTCGAACGAGATCATTGGGTAGAGGAATGGCCCCCGTCGGCATGATCGGAAGGGGTAGTGCATCAGGCCAGCGCCGCCTAACATGCCGCCATAGGTCGGCTTTAAATGCTGAGAAGGTTTGTTGATCGCTACCTTTCTCAAATGAGAGCCAGACACGGCCGACGTGCCCGATTCCATCCATCGCCGAGGCGACAACTTCGTCATCATTCTTGCCACGCCAGACCGTGGCATTGACCGTTATCGGTGATACCGAATTCGACTGCTGAATTTCCTCAGGGGTGGCTGCGTCCACATGGAACCCGTGGGCTGCTGCACTTTCGCGCAGCATCAGGATGAAGTCATCGCGATCATGTTTCGTTGGAAGCGGCACATCCACAGCAGCGGCTGCGGGAGTGTTCTCAGACTGCCGCGCCGCTCCACACGCACCTAGCGGTAGCAGTAGCCCAGCAATCAGTGCGCTCGCGGTTTTCATCGACGTAACATGCAACGT
>NZ_JASJVC010000151.1:0-1916 GCF_035019905.1 Sphingomonas sp. 10B4
GGTGTACGAGAGCATCGTCCGGTGCTTGTCGAAATCTTGAACTACAAGTGCAACGGTCACCCATTCCGCAACGCCGTTCTTGTCGCACCGATCTACGACGAGAACGACGCGTTGCTGTATTTCCTGGAATCGCAAATCGAGATTGATTCCGCTGCGGCGACCCCGTCGAGCATGCGGCGCATTCGCGCGGACGAGATGGTTAAGGCGCTGTCGCCACGGCAGGGTCAGGTGCTTAAACTCGTTGCGAACGGTTTGCTCAACAAGCAGATCGCAGCGGAACTCAATCTCGCGGAAAAGACCGTCAAGATGCACCGCGCGATTCTGATGAGCCGCCTAGATCTGCACACGACTGCAGACCTCATCCGCCTCGCCGTCGAGGCGGGTTTTTGAGGCGAACTACCCCGCTACGCCACAAAGGCCATATCGCCGGAGAACCCACACCAGCCCAAGGACCCCAGTCGGCGACCTGAATGACGACAATTAGTCGCTTTCTGCCGTCCCAGTTGTTGCGAAAGGGTTCCCTTTTGCAACAACCGGCGCACCCTAGCGATCTCAATAACTTGCCTGTTGCATAAGGCTGTTGCAAAATAGAACAATGAAAATTGGCTATGCGCGGGTGTCGTCCAGCGAACAGAATCTCGACCTTCAACGCGATGCGTTGAAGGCAGCCGGGTGCAGTATCACCCTTGAGGACGAGGGGGTTTCTGGTGCCGCCCGGTCCCGTCCTGGCCTCGACCAGGCGCTTGCCATGATGGGTGCCGGCGACACGCTGGTCACATGGCGTCTTGATCGCCTCGGCCGCTCCTTACCGCACTTGATCGATCTGGTGGACCGCCTCAAGGATCGCGGCTGCGACTTCATGTCGATCACCGAGGCGATCGACACCAGCTCGGCCGGGGGCAAGCTTGTTTTCCACCTAATGGGCGCTCTAGCCGAGTTTGAGCGGTCGCTGATCGTTGAGCGCACGCGCGCCGGCATGACGGCCGCTCGCACACGCGGACGCCATCTCGGCCGACCGGCGAAACTAACCGGAGCCCAGCTCCGCAAAGCCGAGGAGGAAATCGCCGCTGGTCGCGAAACCGTCGCCAGCATGGCCGCCCTGCTTGGCGTCAATCGCTCAACGCTGTGGCGAGCGATCAGGAGATCATTGGCCGATGCTTCATAAGTGTGATATATGATGCCTCTGCGAATTGGAGGATTTCATGTCTGCGATTGAACGCATGACCATCACTATGCCGGCTGAGATGGCTGCAACCCTTCGGCAAACCGTTGCCGGCGGGGAATATGCATCCACCAGCGAGGTCGTTCGCGAAGCACTCCGCGAGTGGACACGCGCCCGCGACATAGAGCGCCGCGATCTGGAATCTCTGCGCGAAGCTATCCAGGCGGGACTGAACAGCGGTCCCGGCATCCCAGCCGAGGAAGTCTTCGCCGAGCTGCGCGCGCGTTACGCCATCAAAGCCTGACGCCCGTGACGTATCAGCTTCTACCGGCCGCACGAGCCGATCTGATTGAGATTGGCGATTTCATCGCGCTCGATAATCCCGCGCGTGCCCTGTCCTTCGTCGCTGAGATTGAAGAGACTATGACGACGATCGCGGAGCGGCCAAGCAGTTTCCCGGCCCGCTATGAGCTGGCGACCGGCCTGCGAAGTGCGCAGCATGGCCGATATCTGATCTTCTTCGTGGCTGGCGATGCAGGCGTGCAGATTGTGCGCGTGCTGCATGGTGCGCGCGATCTCTCACAAGCCTTCGCCATTCACTGAGGAGAGGATCATGGATCAGCTCTATTTCGAGATTGACCCCAATGACGGGGCTGGCTGCTCCGCTTGTTTATGGGCAATTCGGTGCATGAAACTCGCCAATTTGCTGGGGGTGATGAAGGTCATCACCAAGCCAGCCTGGCCGGCATGCAAT
>NZ_JASJVC010000152.1:0-1805 GCF_035019905.1 Sphingomonas sp. 10B4
CCCTGAATCAATGACTTGGGCTGGCGTCAAGCTAACCCGCTGATACCACTCAACTTAGTTTCGGATCGGGCTCTAAGCGACGGCGGTAACTGCTTGCTGCGCTATGGTAACAGGATGGCGGTATCGGCGTCCGGCAATTGCCAATCATTCCTCCTGATCAAATTGATCGATAGAAAGTGCTTCTATCGATCATAATTGGGCGAATTTTGATGGATAACACATCTGGTCGCCGCCCAAGGGCTGGCCGATCATCACGCACTCATCAAACTGCAATTGTGCGGGCGGAGGGAATCGAACCCACAATCCTTTAGGACCTGGATTTCAAGCCTGTCTGTCGCTCTGAACCTATGGCAACTAGCGAGCTGGCTAGCTCACGCCAAAAGTCTGCATTTGGGCGGCAGCGGCGGGGTTGCTACGTCGCCACATCGTGGTTAGCGCTCGGGCAGCTTTCGGCAGGACAGCGTCGCATAGCTGCCAATTGATCGCGTTGCGCCGGGACAGGTGTCATTCCCGGCGCAAGCCATTCGCTCAGTGGTTTTTTGGCATCGTGCTGTTGCTCATCATTCCATTCGACATGGAATCATTGCCCATCATGCCACCCTTCATCGAGCCCTTCGACATATTATGCTTCATCATTGAGGCGCAGCCATGGTTCTTCATCATGGCGGAATGGGACATCGCATGACAACGTTTCATCATTGCGGCGTGAGATTTGCTCATATGCGCAGAGGCCGGAGCACCCGCGATCAAAACCATCGCCACTGCGCCGACCGCTAGTTTGAAATTTTTCATCGATGTTCTCCTGAGGCAGCCCAAGGGATTGGCTAACGCTGACAAAGGACAACGAACCTGTCCGGAGCGCAGCGATGAGATTCTTGGTGCTAGGAGGTTAATCAATGAGCGCATCGCTATGTTCCCGATTGGACGGGCTCTAAATTCTACGCGACCGCTGCCTGAACGGCGGCTGCAAAGTTCATTACGAGACCGTTCAACAAGACTCCGGCAATTAGGCCCTCTAGCTGGCGCAACAGGTGTTCAGCGGCGCCGTCGAGGAGTTCGACATGAAGAACGTGTTTACAAAAGCTACCCTCGCTTTGGCGCTCGGGGCAACTGCCTTGGCCGCGTCCGCGCCGGCTCAAGCCCAGACTTATGGCGAGCATCAACACAGTCGCGACAACACCGGTACGGCGATCGTCGCTGGCATCGCTGGCTTGGCTATTGGCACCGTTATAGCGTCGAGCAGCAACGCCAACCGCCAGCGCGGCTATTACCAGCAGCCGGCTTACCAGCAGAACGGTTATTGGACCGATGAAAGCTGGAACAACGGCGGGGATACCTATGCAGAGTTTCAGAGCGAATATCAGCATATCAATCGTGGCATTCAGCTGGCTATTAACGAGGGTTCGATCTCACGCTCGGAAGCGTGGCGGTTTTCCAGCCAGCTGCGGCGAATCCAGCAGGTGGCCTATCAATCGTCTCGCTACGGAGACTATGAGGGCGACTACACCCAGCAGCGGCTAGAACAGCTTCACGAGCAAATTCATGACGCTCGCGAACGGGGATACAGCGACGACCGCGGCTATGGCCGCAACCACGACTATGACGGGGGATATCAGGGTAACAATGACGCTTATCGTCGCTGAATGAACCAGGCACCCAGCCTCAGCAATGAGGCTGGGTGTTCTGAACTGTTGGGTTCGATGCGCCCTTCGCCCGGCGGATCGTTATGTTAGCCCGGATTATTCATGAGTCTTCGTACCAGGGCTTTGCCGACCCGGCTTTGCGGTTTGACGACCGCGGCGGGC
>NZ_JASJVC010000153.1:0-1683 GCF_035019905.1 Sphingomonas sp. 10B4
ACTATCGCTTAAGCGATGGAAGAGTAGGTCGTCGCCAGGCATTGAAGCCGGTGAACACAAAACGTTCGTGTCTCTCACGAGAACCCATCACATGTCATCTAAAACCCGCTCGCGCTCGCGAGCAAAGCATACAAAATCCCTGTCGCGGGGTGGAGCAGCCCGGTAGCTCGTCAGGCTCATAACCTGAAGGTCACAGGTTCAAATCCTGTCCCCGCAACCAACGGTATCACAAAAGCCCCGTTCCTCATCGGACGGGGCTTTTGTGCGTTTGGGGCACACGCACTCTGCGCAAATTCCAGCATTTGGTACAGGTCGCCGTAAAGCTGAATTGGGCGACGCTTCCCGCCGCGCGCGCGCCCAGGCTGCACAACGATCTTCTCGATGATTGGTCGGATCGCTTGCCGAGCGACCGCGCCATCGCTTGAGGACAGATGTGTCTCGAGTTCGGCGACCGCCCGCCTATAGACGGTTTCATAGTTCGCCGGCAGCCGCACGACCGTCGGCTCAGGTGCTTTGACTAGAGCAATCTTCAAGCCTGCCTCGATCGTCTCAAGTTCCGTAAAACAGACGGTCAATGCGCGCGGCGCATCGTCGTCTTCCTCGATCCGCGACACGAGCTTGGCGATGCGCCGGCGCGTCTCGACAAGCTCGCCTTCTACGTGATGGCGATCTGCATGGTTGGCGCGATGCATCGCCTCGAGCTCCGTCTGGAGCTTCGCGGCGCAGCGACGGATGATTTCCGGGGTCAGAAGCCGGTCGCGGATGCCAGCCAATGCGCGCTCCTCGAGTTCCCGCGCCGTGATAGACCCGTTGGTGCAGGTCCCGGTGCGATGACCCTTGTAGCGCCAACGGCCGGCACCGGTCGCGAGGAAGGGCGCCTCGCAAGCTCCGCATGTGACGAGCCCGGACAGTAGGTGGGCAGGGCGCTTTGCGCCCGCCAGCTGATTGCCCGTCAGCTTGTACTTCGCGTCGCGCGCGGCGCGCGCTTCTTTCTGCCGGACCTTCACCGCATCCCACAGTGCCTGGTCGATGATGCGCAACTCTGGCTGATCATTGATGATCCGCTCCGTTTCGGGGTTGCGGCGCGGGCGGCGCGAAAAGCCGCGATTGTCATCGGGTACCTCGACCCAGATCCGACGGTTGAAGATACGGCGCCCGATATAAATCTCGTTGTTGAGGATGCCCTCGCCGAGGCTCGGGTCGCCCGACAGAGTCGTCGGGTTCCAGACGCGTGCGTTGTATTTTCCACGCTCTCGAGCGCGCGGGGAGGGGATGCGATCCCGGTTCAAGCTCGCGCAGATCTGCTTCAGGCTCTGTCCCTCGGAATAAAGGTTGAAGATGCGCTGTACCAGCTCGGACTGCGGCTCGTCGATCGCAAGCCGGTCAACGTCGCGCCCGCCTGCGTCCTGTCCGGTGATCTCACGTCGGTAACCCAGAACTTTCCCGCCGGTCACGCCGCCGCGGCGCGCCTTGCCCTTTAGGCCGCGGCGTGTCGTGTACGCGATGCGTATTCGCTGCTGTTCGCCGATAATGGCTTTGAAGGCGAATACGAGGTCGTCGATGCGACCGATTGAAGCCGTATGGACCGTCACCTGATACAGCCGGAACGTATCCATCCGGCGACGGTCATCTATTCGGCGTGCGTCTGACCTGAGAGGTTAGCAACGGTGCAAGCACTGTGGT
>NZ_JASJVC010000155.1:0-1625 GCF_035019905.1 Sphingomonas sp. 10B4
CGCCTCGATCCAGCTCTTTGCACGCCGCATCGCAAGACTATGATATCACCCCGAATAATTATGAATCAGACTCTAAGGCAATGCCTCAGGAAGACATGATGGATGCGTCATCCGACGGCAGTGCCCCCGTGTCCCATGTCGCCCTAGGAGACACCACAAAGCTATGTTTCGAGCGGCCGACCAAGTCGAGCGCTCCCTGCGTGCTGCCCAAGGGGCGCTTCCAGCTGGAGTCCGACATCGGCAACTGGACGGTCAGTAGCTACGCCGGCGCACGGACCGACACTATCGAGTACTTCAACCCGACGCTCAAATACGGGCTGGGCGACTATACCGACATCGAGGCGAACATTGCGCCCTATGTGGACGTCCGCACCCGCGACGATACGGGCGTTAGTCATCTTCGCGGCGTGGGCGACCTGACGCTGCGGCTAAAGCACCGGTTGACTAACCCCAACCGGACCGTGCGGTACGCTGTCGTCGGCATCGTAAAGGTCCCGACCGCTAGGCTCGGGATCGGCAACCGCCAATTGGAGGGCGGTGTCACCGCCCCGGTCGTGGTCAAGCTCCACCAGGGATTCGCGCTCACCGTCAGCCCAGAGGCCGACCTGCTCGCTGGCAACGACCACCCCGGGCGGCGTCACCTGCAAATCGTAATGGCGGCCGTCCTCCAGAAGCCCGTGACGTCCAGGCTCACTGCCTTCGGCGAGCTGTGGACCTCGCAAAACTACGATCCGTCCGGGCACATACACCAGTATTCGGCGGATGTCGCCGTCGCCTACATGCTCACTCCCAAGTTCCAGATCGACCTTGGCGGGAACTTCGGGCTAAATCATCAGACGCCGAACGCCCAGATCATCGCCGGCTTCGGTACACGCTTCTAACCTTCTTGATCGGCTTCGGACTGCGTTGTCGTACCATTCGTTGACCGCGCGATTTGCCTATGCCTGATCTTTCAACAAGCGTTCCACAAGCGCAGTTGACCTTCGGGGTTGACGGTCTTTCCGTTTGAGGACGTAGCTGGGGCTCGTTGCGGGATGCCCCCGCAGAAAAGCGGACGGTCGGTTTTCCACCAGGCCCTGACATGCACGACCGGCAGCGCATCGGATTTCTGCATCACCGCAATGCCCGAAATCTCGCCGTTCCGAGCGTGATGCAAAACTTGTGATTTTCGCATCAGGAACGACCGGGTCTGGTGGAAACCGGTCATTCCGATCGCCCTCGTTTAGGACGCCAGATACGTGCTCCAGCGACGGGAAACCTCGTCGCCACCCTGCATTGCAAGCGCCAGCCGGATCGTCTTGGAACCGCTTGCACTAACGATTTCGACACCAGCAGGAGCAGCCGTGGCCAATACAGACAAAACCTTGTCTGCGTCTTGCGAGAAGAATTTAGGATCGAATGCTATAAGTTCGCCATTTTCCACATAGAGAAGCGGCTTGCACAGCCAACAATTCTGCAAATTTCGAACAAGATAGGGTAGCAGAGCAATCGACGTGAGGCCAATGATCGGCAGGAGAAAGTCGTAATTTCCTGATATGCCGTTTCGGATTATAGCCTGACTCATTGAGGAGCCGGAAAAGAGGTTGCGTTGTGGTCCGGAAGCGATTCATGTTCCAACATGATCC
>NZ_JASJVC010000156.1:0-1548 GCF_035019905.1 Sphingomonas sp. 10B4
GCAGGTGACGGCGCGATTTCGGGTGTTTGCGGGTTTGCGGGGATGGGCTTGATCGGCGGCACGGCCGCATCGGCTATGGGCTGGCGGCGCGCAAGCTGAGGGCGACGTGGCGGAACAGCTTGGCATCCGGACAGGCACTGGCGAACGCGATGCGGATGCGGGTGGCGGTCTCGATGACGCGTGCGGCGACCTTGATCAGCCGCAGGCGGATGGTGGCGAACTCGGCGGCCCTGAGCGCAGTGGATTGCGGCAGCGCCTGGCGCAGTCGCCACATCAGCCAGTAGGCGGCGGTGTGGAGGAACAGCCGCATCTGGTTGGCATTGGCCGAGCGGCACGAGGTGCGGTCGCTCTTCAACTGCGCCTTGTGGAGCTTGATGAGGTTCTCGGCCTGCCCACGAGCGCAATAGAGCGTGTCGTAGACGTGTTCGGCGCTGCCAGCCTTGAGCGATGTGACGACGAAGCGGATATCGAGGCCGAGCGAAGTGGCCTCGATGCGCGCGACAACCCGGCGATCAGTTTCGCCCCAGCTCTTTGCCGCGTAGCGCGTCTCGGCATAGCGGCGCAGCACCGGCAACCCGCGGGTGGCACGCTCGACGCAGACCGCGTCGGCGGCAGCGACAATGACGGGATCGGCGTGCAGCGTCCGGTTGCCGGGAAGTCCGAACACATAATCGGCCTTGTTGGCCTCGCACCACGCCATGATCTCGGGCCGGCCATAATGACCATCGCCGCGCAGCGTGATGCGGGTATCGGGCCATCGCGTCTCGATACGCCGGTGCAGCCGGCGGACATGGCCAGCGATCTCGGTGCCCGACGGCGTCTTGCCGGTGCGCAGCAGCATGGCGACCGGACGTCCGGTCGCGGTGTCGTAGACATGGATCGGCAGGAAGCAGCGCTCGCCGTAGTGACCATTCCAGAACGAGAGCTGCTGGCCGCCGTGGACGACATCGACCGTCTCGTCGATGTCGAGCGTCACCGCCGCCGGCGGGACCGGGTAGCTGGCGCAATAGAGATCGACCATGACGTCCATCATCCGCACCAGTTCGCGGGTCGTCGGTGCATTCTCCCAGCGGCTCATCGTCGGTTGGCTGGCGAGACCGATGGTGCCGCCGGGCAGCTTGCCCGCCGCCAGCTTGAAGCCTGGATCATGGCGCAGATGATCGAGA
Source organism: Sphingomonas sp. 10B4 (assembly GCF_035019905.1). NCBI lineage: Bacteria > Pseudomonadati > Pseudomonadota > Alphaproteobacteria > Sphingomonadales > Sphingomonadaceae > Sphingomonas > Sphingomonas sp. 10B4. Next base: position 1,167 of record NZ_JASJVC010000156.1, read on the forward strand.
TCGTCGGCATCCTCATAGCCGCAGGCGATCGCCAGGATCCGCGCCCGCAAAATGTCGTCCAGGTCGTGGATGACACGGCTCCGGTCGCGGGGATCAGCAATGCAACCGGCCAGGCGTCCGGCAATGCCCATCGCGCGTTCTGCCTGCGCCAACAGCAGCACGCCACCATCCGATGTCAGTCGCCCGCCATCGAACGCCGCCGTCACTTTCTTGCGCCGAATAGCTGGGAATCCAAAGCAAGTAACGCTATCGTCGGTCATGGCGGGCGTGGCACTTTCTGTCCGGTGTTCGAGAGTGGCGTCAACAACCTTTCTCTACACTAAATCAGTAGGTTAAGCTACGCTCGCCAACCCGAAATCGCCCGTCCGACGAATAATCCGGG
>NZ_JASJVC010000157.1:0-1471 GCF_035019905.1 Sphingomonas sp. 10B4
CTGTAAATAGGCGTCGAACCGGGACCCCCGATCGGCGTCCAAAAGGGACCCCCTTATGGCGCTGCGGGCGTCGATGCTGGGCGCACATTCGCGCTGCTTGCGGCGTAGGGAGGGCGTAGCCCGACCGGAGGCGCAAGCAGCGCGAACCGATCCTCTTTTTAGCGTCAGCTACGGTTTTTGAAGCGCCAGCTGTCGTTGCCGGTTTCGACGATGTCGCAGTGGTGGGTGATGCGATCGAGCAGCGCCGTCGTCATTTTTGGATCGCCGAACACGCTGGGCCATTCGCCGAACGTCAGGTTGGTGGTGATGATCACCGAGGTGTGCTCGTAGAGCTTGCTGATCAGGTGGAACAGCAGCTGGCCGCCCGACCGGGCGAACGGCAGATAGCCAAGCTCGTCTAGCACCACGAGCTCGTGGCGACGCAGATGGGCCGCGAGCGCGCCAGCCTTGCCGATCCGCGTCTCCTCCTCGAGCTGCGTCACCAGATCGATGGTGTTGAAGTAGCGGCCGCGGGCACCGGCGCGGATGACGCTGGCGGCGATCGCGCTGGCGAGGTGGGTTTTGCCGGTGCCGGTGCCCCCGACCAGCACGACGTTGCGGCGCCCTGGAAGGAACGAGCCTGCGTGAAGCGAGCGCACCAGCCCTTCGTTGATCGGGGTGTTCTCGAACACGAACGCGTCGAGGTCCTTTAGGACCGGCAGTCTGGCAGCCGTCATGCGGTATCGGATCGAAGCGGCGTGGCGATGTGCGCCCTCGGCGCGCAGCAGATCGGTCAGGATCTCCATCGCCGTGCGCTTGCGCTGAACGCCAGTGGTGACGGCGTCGTCGAACGCGCCTGCCATGCCCTTGAGGCCGAGCCCGCGCATCGCGTCGATCATTTCATGCCGCTGCATGAAGACCTCGCAGGCTGTCGTATCGAGCACAGTTGGCGATCGGCGGGTGCAGCAGCGCCAGATCCTCAGGCGTGACGATGGATGCGGGCCGGGGCGGCTCTCGCCGCCGTGACAGGATGTTGAGGATTACCTCGTCGCTGACCGCACCGGCGTCGAGCGCTTCGCGAACGGCACCTTCAACGGCATCCAGTCCATCGCTGAGGACGGCCGCAAGTACGCGGACGAAGCGTCGATCGGCATCGTCGTTGCTGCCAAGCTTGCGGCGCAGCCGAGCGAGCGCGGGCGGTAGATCCCAGCCTTGGAACGGTGCCCCGTTCCGCAGCGCACCAGGCTTGTTCACCAGTACCGGCAGATAATGCCAAGGGTCGTAGATCGTCCGGTCGCGACCGAAGAACCGGGGATGATCGGCGATCACCTCGTCACCCATCCGCACGACGATCCGGTCGGCATAGGCCCGGACCTGGACCGCACGACGCACCGCCTTGGCAGCGACCGAGTAGCGGTTGCGGTCGAAGCTGATCAGGCAGGTCCCGGTCACCGCATGCTGGGTCTCGTGGAAGCCGTCGAACGGTGCGAGC
>NZ_JASJVC010000158.1:0-1427 GCF_035019905.1 Sphingomonas sp. 10B4
GCCTCGATCCAGCTCTTTGCACGCCGCATCGCAAGACTATGATATCACCCCGAATAATTATGAATCAGACTCTAAGATAATCCACGTCGTATCTTTGCGGTTTGCACGGTTCGCACAGCGTTGCGATAAAGCCGCCTTTCTTGAGCACCTTCCGCAAGTTGGCGGGCAGTCTAACAGGGTCTGCGAAGTGATGAAGCGCGGAAAAGATTGTGATCGCATCGAACGTCTCCTCGGCGAAGGGAGGCTCGTGCGCGTCGCATGCGATAAAGGCTATCCTGTCGTGCGGCAGAACATGGTCGAAGTAGAGTTGCCCTAATTGTGACAGCGGCGAGCTTATATCGATGGATACGATGTCGCTATCTCGCAGGATATGGCATTGCGGGTGTATACCGCCGCCCACCTCTAAAACACGCTTTTTACCTGAGATTGTAGCTAGCTGATTTTCGACCATCGCTAGGCCAACCTTGTGATCGTCTGCATAGCTGGCATCATGGTCGGTATAGTTAAAGAGAGTAGAAGTCGTGTCGATGTTGTTCAATGTGACTGGTATCGTTAGGCAAGACTCTTCGAGCCACCGCACCCCTTCGATAACTAATTGAAATATAATTTGATAATTTCCGCCTTGGCGTGGGGTGCGGATGTCACAAATCACCGTTACCGAATTTCCCGGCAATAGATCAACGGGCAGCGGTGAGCGTAATCCTTCGAAATGAACAACTTTGCCTTTGGTATCGAGCCAATGATATGAAATATAGACGGCGTTTTCGCCACTGCTATTGATGGCTGCGGGGCCATCGTTCCTGATTCGCACGCTGCGTGTCAGGTTGGTGCCAACCGGCATTGTCGGGCCGACATAAGCGCCAACAAACGAGACTTTCGCCGATAGATTGTCAATGACTGGCGTCTCGGGTGCTGTTTCGGGCTCACAGTGGAGGCCAAGGCGATCTGCTAGATCGGCGATTTCAGCAGTGTAAGACGATTCCCCCGCTATGAGGCTAGTGTCGGCAACGGCGGAGGCGACAAGTTGTAGTGCTTCCTCTCCGAACCCAAGCGACTGAGCAACCTTTCGTGAAAAATGGATGTCAGGAACAATCGGCTCTCCGTTATATCGACCATATAAATCGAGGCTTCTATTTTTAATGCGCCAGTTTGATCGCCCCGAACTGACAATCTCTTTGTCAAAAAACAACGGAATTCGATCGACAGGGCAAAGGACACGCTGTTCATCGATCAGCTTTTCTAGAACGGCTGGGACAAGACGACGTATTCTTTTTCTCCCACGGCGCATAATCGGCATTGACCGATTTTGTCGTCCTTATGCTCTTTAGCATCTTCGATTGCAAAGTTTCTTCTAAGAGCCCGATCCGAAACTAAGTTGAGTGGTATCAGCGGGTTAGCTTGACGCCAGCCCAAGTCATTGATTCAGG
>NZ_JASJVC010000159.1:0-1347 GCF_035019905.1 Sphingomonas sp. 10B4
CATGTTGGAACATGAATCGCTTCCGGACCACAACGCAACCTCTTTTCCGGCTCCTCAATGAGTCAGGCTATATTATGCCAGCACACCATGGTCCACGCAATAGCGCCTTGCCCGCCCCCGCATTTCCGGCGACAGGCTGGCGGCAACAACAGGGAGCCTTTACATGTCGATCATGTCCGACCGCTGGATTCGCGAGCAGGCGCTGACCACCGGGATGATCGAGCCGTTCGTCGACGGCCAGAAGCGCGACGGCTGCATCAGCTACGGCCTGTCGTCCTACGGTTATGACGCGCGCGTGTCCGACGAGTTCAAGGTCTTCACCAACATCGACAGCGTGATCGTCGACCCCAAGGACTTTGCCGCCAACAGCTTCGTCGACCGCAAGACCGATTGCTGCATCATCCCGCCCAACAGCTTCGCGCTGGCGCGCACGGTCGAGTATTTCCGCGTTCCGCGTGACGTGCTGGTGATCTGCCTCGGCAAGTCGACCTATGCGCGCTGCGGGATCATCGTCAATGTCACCCCGCTCGAGCCCGGCTGGGAGGGGCATGTCACGCTCGAATTTTCGAACACCACCCCCCTGCCCGCGAAGATCTACGCCAATGAAGGCGCGTGCCAGTTCCTCTTCCTCGAAGGCAACGAGCCGTGCGAGACGAGCTATGCCGATCGCGCGGGCAAATATATGGGACAGCGCGGGGTCACGCTGCCGCGGTTGTAAGCGCGCCGCCGCGGACGCGTGCCGCACGACGCGGGCGCGCGCGTCGGCAACGGTCGATGGCGTTGCGCGATCACTGGACCAGGCGCGAAGTCTGGAGCGCAGTGGAGAACAGCTGCTGGAGTGCGGTGATGATGCTGTCGTTGGCGGTCACCGTCTGCACAAGCGCGGCCCCGTTGGTCCCAGGCGAGGCGCACTGCTGCAACGCGGTCAACACCTTGTCCGAGGTTCCCGCACTGCTGCCCGAATACGGCGCGGGAGGGGGTGGCAGGAATGGCGCGACATTGGTTTGCGACCAAGCATCGTTGGCCAGCGCCTCGGGCAGATACTGGGTGTAGAGGATTGCGATCTTGATCCCCTTTGCCTTGATCGCCGTGCAGATCGTTTGGTCACTGCTCCGCAGCGGCCCGAAATAGCGGCTGGGCTGGTCCACCATGCCATCTGTCACGAGAAACAGGATTTTCTGTGGAGTGACCCCGGGCGCGCCTGAACCAGCCGTCGGGATGAGGCCGTTCATCGTCGTCAGCATATTGGATATTTCGGTGGCTTGATCGTGGCTTTGTTGCATAACGTCGCGAGAGCATAACCGCGCTTTTACTTGAAGATGTTATGAGAGGCGGACGGTCACCGGT
>NZ_JASJVC010000160.1:0-1291 GCF_035019905.1 Sphingomonas sp. 10B4
CCGGCTTGGCACGACTGCACGCCATGCTGCTCGCGCTACCCCGCATGCGCAAACCGACCATGGGGCTGCGCGAGCCGACCGGGGTTTTGCCGCCGGGCACGACTATTCGACGAATCAACGGTGTGCCGGCCCAAGCGATACTGCGGCAATTGATGCCGTATGTCCGCGCGGACGGTCATAACGATGCGAAGCGCATCTCGCTCCTCGAGGTCCGCGGCGACGAGCGACTCGAGACCTTCGACGTGTTCCACGGCCTGCTGTTCGGGGAGCCGACCGGCGGGCTCCATCAGGTCGATGTTCGCACGCCCGATGGTGGCGAAAAGACGGTGGCGCTGCCCGCGACTGGCATTGCCGCGCGCCGCGCGATGATGGCGCTGCGCGCAACCGACAAGACCGCAGCGCTATGGAATTGGCAGATGCGGCCTGACAGCGTGGCGGTGCTGACGATGCCGAGCTGGGGCGTGTACGACAGCAAGTGGGATTGGCGCGGCTGGCTCGATGCGCGCCTTGCCAGCCTGGGAGGTGCAAAGGGCCTGGTGATCGACCTGCGCGACAACGAAGGCGGCGAGGACTGCGGCGACAGCATCCTGGCGCGTTTGGCGACGCGCGATCTGCAGAGGATCGATTACGCCCAGAAATTGCGGTTTCGCCGCACGCCGCCCCAGATCGACCGCTATCTCGATACGTGGGACAGCAGTTTCAGGACACTCGGCGTCGGCGGGGCCGACTTGCCCGGAGGATTCATCGCGCGGCCGGGTGAGAGCGCGAGCAGTCGTATCGCCGCCGTCGCGCCACGCTTGACGCTGCCCGTCGCCGCGTTGATCGGACCGGTCAACAGTTCGGCCACGTTCCAGTTTGCCGCAACCGCCAAGGCGAGCGGGCTCGTCCGGTTGTTCGGCAGCACGACCGGTGGCAACCAGCGCGGGATCAACGGCGGATGCTTCTTCTTCGTGCGATTGCCCGCCTGCGGGCTGGAGTTCGACTTGCCACTCGTCGGCACCTTCCCGCGCACACCGCAGCCCGATGCTGGGCTGGCCCCGCACGTCGCCGTCGCCGCGAGCGCCGCCGATATTGCGGCGGGGCGCGATCCCGTGCTTGCAACAGCGATCGACTGGGCAGTGCGCGGCTGAGCCCACGGAATAAGCGATTTCATGCGTTCGCCATTTCGCGGCCCCGAAGCGGCGTGATCCAACTCCGCAACTAGCGCGACCAACACCGACCTGTTCGAGATCCTCACCACGTCGCGCCTTCGCTGGGGAAAAAATCCCCCCGCCCCGCGTTCCTCCCCCAA
>NZ_JASJVC010000161.1:0-1206 GCF_035019905.1 Sphingomonas sp. 10B4
TGTTCGGCAGCCATGCTGGCCACCTTCAGGCAGAAACTCCACTTAACAGCCTGTCCAAATTTGCCGACTTGCGGGTATGGATGGCACAGCGGATCTGCTTCATGCCGCCAGCTTCCGCTTGAGGCCGAAGAACGCGGGTCCCGACCAGCGCGTGCCAGTGATCTCGCGCGCCACCTCGGACAGGCTCTGCCACTCGCGCTCGTTCCAGCGGATCACCTTGTCCTCACCGATGGTGACGACATGTGCCTTGCCGCCCCACTCGCGCACCAGCCGCATGCCCGGCGACACCGCGCTAGTCTTGGTCTTGGCCGTAGCCAGCTGATCGAGCTTGCGGGTGGTCTCTCGCGACAGGGCGCCGAACGCGCGGGCCTGGATCTCGTATGCCAGAGCCAATCGCAGCAGGCTCGGGCTTATCCGTGGCACCGGTGACGCGGTCAGCCGGGCCCACGCCTCGCGCAGATCGGCTGACGACAGGGTCGTCAGCCGGGCGATCTGTTCTTCCACGGTCATCACCATGATCAGCCTGTCGCCACGATGCGGTAGCAGGTCGCGTTGTCGCGCTTGCTTCGCTCGATTGTACGCCCTTTCTTGCGCAGGCCGGTCAGTGCCGCTCGTGTCGTATGCGGCAGCCAGCCAGTGGCGGCGATCAGCTCCGCCAGCGTTGCACCGTCTTTACGCTGGAGCAGCGCAATTACCATAGCCGCCCTGGTCTGGCGTTCGGGCTTGGGCTGCGCGGGCATCGGCGGCGTGACGTCCGGACCAGCCCCCTCCCCTTCCCCAAGGCCAATCGCCGCGCGCCCCTCCGGGGTGATGAAGACGCCGTAGCGCAGATCACCGTCCTCGCGAGCGACACCTACCGCATCGTCAGTCTCGCGATCTTCCATGAGATTGCGCTTGATCAGCGCCGCAATCGCCTTGCGTGCGCGATCGTCCGCGTTCGCCAGCGTGTCGGGCAGCGGATACACTCTGCCGCTGTCGCGCTGGCCTGCGGTGGACAGCAGGATGCTCTGCATATCGTTCAACTTCGTCATGGCTGGTCTCCGTGTTGGAGAGCGGCGTCAGCGCCGCTTCCACTAGCCTCAGCCCCGCCCGATCACCTCGGCAGGGCAGGTCGCGCCCGCCCCGGGGCTAAGAGGCTGTTTGGAAAATCGGATTTGAGGGATTCCGCTTGTCGCTGAAGTATGATTCAGAGCTTGGATGTGGACC
>NZ_JASJVC010000162.1:0-1205 GCF_035019905.1 Sphingomonas sp. 10B4
GTATCCATTCGGCGACGACCATCGGGCGTAATTTTGTCTCGCGTGCGCGAGCGATCAGGCCGCTTGGGAGCAATTCCTCAATGCGGGTTTGCGGATGATCCGGCATTCTGGCGATGACGTCGGCGAGCCAGGCGTGGGGATCGACGTTGTTGAGGCGACAGGTCTGGATGAGGGTATACATGGCGGCGGCGCGCTGACCGCCGCGATCGGAGCCTGCGAACGTCCAGTTGCGTCTTCCGATTGCCACGGTCCGCAGCATGCGCTCGGCGGCGTTGTTGGTCATGCAGATCCGGCCATCGTGGAGGAAGCGGGTAAAGCTGTCCCAGCGGCAGAGCATGTAGTTGATGGCCCTGGCGAGATCACATTTGCGTGACAGCTTGTCATAGGTGGCACGCAGCCATGTCTCGAGCTCGGCGACCAGCGGCGCTGCATGGACGGTCCGGTACGCGAGGCGCTCGGCGGCGCTGTGGCCGTTGATCTGGCGCTCGGCGGCAAAGATTGCGTCCATCTTCGCCACCGCCGTGACGGCGATCGGCGACTTGCCGGTTTGGGCATCCTTGTAGAACGGTCGTCGCGCATGGGCCCAACATGCGGCTTCGGTGATGGGGCCGGGTTCGCGGTTGGCTTGGTAGAGCGCAACATAACCCGGATAGGCGTCGGCCTGCAGAATGCCGGTATAGCCGGCAAGCTGTTTTGCCGGATGCACTCCGGAGCGATCGCGTGAGTAGTAGAACATGACGCCGGGCGGGTCGCTGCCGCCGAACGGTCGGTCATCGCGCAGCGAAGCCCAGATCCGGCCGGTAATGGTTTTGCCTGCCGCTATCACCGGCACGGTGGTGTCATCGTGATGGATGCGCTGCCCTGACAGGACGTGCGCTTCGATCAGGTCGATGATGCGCTGCAGCAGGATGGTGCAATGACCGACATAATCGGCGAGCGTCGAGACGCTGAGGCTGACGCCTTCGGCGGCATAGGTCTCGCTCTGGCGGTTGAGCGGCTGATGCAGGCCGAACTTGTTGAACAGGATCATGGCCAGCAGGTTGGGGCCGGCGCGCCCGCGCGAGATCGGATGGAAGGGCGCCGGAGGCTGGGAGATGGTTCCGCAATCACCGCAGACGAACTTCTCGCGGACGGTCTCCAGCACGATCCATTGCCTCGGCACGACTTCAAGGCTGTCGGTCTGGGTCTCGCCGATCTTCTTGAGG
>NZ_JASJVC010000163.1:0-1195 GCF_035019905.1 Sphingomonas sp. 10B4
TCGCAGGAGGCAGTCCATTCCAGACCATCCTCGGTGCCGTCTCTGCCTTATAGCCGGTAGGGGGTGCATCAGTCCGGGTAGGAGCGGCAGCCAGAGGGTGAAGCCGCGCAAGAGCAAAGTGCCAGCGAGCGCTGCCGGCACGGGAATTCCTAGAAGACTTAGCATGGCGGTCGATCCGGCCTCGAAGCTGCCAAGCCCCATTGGAATGGGCGCAAGTGCCGCCAAGATCGAGGCGCCCATTAGAGCAATGAACGCGGTGCTGTAGCCTGTCGGATGACCCAGTGCGAAAAGACATACCTGAAGCGTAGCCGCATCGACGAGGAAGATGGTTGCATTACATGCGGCAACGCCAGCGAGGAGCGACCGGTCAGCCAAAAGCTTTGCCGGTGCCTCCCCAACGACATGAAGCAGGCTGTGCACAATCGGAATATGTTCAAGGAACGGCGACAAGGGATGACTGCCTCTACGCCGAAGCCATAATGCAAGACTGGGTATCGCCAGTGCAACCAACAGAAAAGCTGTAACGATGCCCACGAGCAACGGCGTAGCCTTGCCGTGGAGCCAAAGCATCAGCAGCATGAGAAGCGCGAAGATCGCAAAGGCGGCGTAATAGCCTATCATCGTTATCAAGAGCGCCGCGACCGCTGCGCCACGCGGCCCGCCGAGTTTGACGAGGCGATCAACCAGCACGACATTGCCGCCCATCCCAGCCGCCGGGATGATGGCGTCGGCAAAAAGCTTCGATATCGCGACCGGGATCAGCCGGGTAAGGCCGAGTGGCGACCCAGCTTTGTCGAGTACTAGCTTCCAGCCCAGCGACACGCTCATATAGGTGATAACCTGGAGCCCGACCGCAGCGAGCAGCCACAGCGGCTGTGCCTGGCGGAGCATCTGCCCGAAGCTTTCAAGATCGCTGAAATGAAGGACACCAAACGCAAGTACCCCTACGCTCAAGATTCCCAAAACCCACCCTGAGATGCGTCCGCTCATCTGTGCCTTAGAGGCTGTTTGGAAAATCGGATTTGAGGGATTCCGCTTGTCGCTGAAGTATGATTCAGAGCTTGGATGTGGACCGAAGAGAGCCGTGGCCGTGTTGCCAGGATTGAGCGCAAGACGAAGTGAACCGTCCCGGGTTTCTCGGAGGCTTCTACTTGTGAGAAGGAGCTACCATGAGCAAGACGACGAACAAGTTTTC
>NZ_JASJVC010000164.1:0-1135 GCF_035019905.1 Sphingomonas sp. 10B4
AGATGTGTATAAGAGACAGCGCCCGAATCCTTCGAGGTGATCGCCACCATCTCGCCATTGACGCTTCGGACTGCCGCCATTGCCGACCTTCAACAGGAAGGCGCTCCCGCGTTCTGCACTCATTGCTGTATCTCCTTATGATGTCCGACATGCCGCGCGTGCGTCGCGTGGAATGGGTTCGCGCGGAGACGCGGAGACGCGGAGATGACGCGCCCGGCTCGGACCGGACGCGTCCCCAAAATCGCTGGTGGCAGGCACGCCGGGCACCCCAGGCGCGACATCTCCGCGTCCCCGCGTCCCCGCGTCTCCGCGTCTCCGCGCGAACAAAACCGCTCTCGAAAGGCGGAACCGCCGAGCGGCACCCTACCCCTCCGCCAACACCCGCACGCGATATTCGACGCTAGCGCTCCACGCGCCGGGCGCGCCGCCACCGATCCGCGATCGCACCAGCACCACGCTCGCCAGCCGCCACCCGGCGAGATCGCGCGGCAGCGCCTCGATCGCGGCGCCGACCGCCGCGCACAGCGTATGAAGCCGCGCCGGCGCCTCGCCCGCATCCCGCAAAGCGACCAGCACCCGCAGCTCGCGCCCGGCGCGATCCTTGACGCTCCAGTCGCCGCTGAAAAGCTCGCCGAGCATGGCGTAGGGCGGCGTCGCTTTGACGGGCGGACCGAGATACACGCCGTTGAGCCCCGCCACCCCGCGCAGCGCGTCGAGCGCCGCCGCCTGCACCACGCGCTCCGCGCTCATGCGAGCAAACTCCCGATCCAGCGCAGTCGCGGATCGTCGGGCGAGATCCGCCCCGACAGCACGACATGCTCGCCCTCGATGCTGACCGCGACGCCCGGCAAAGCGCTGCGCAGCGCCTCCGCCACGCGCACCCGCGCGCTCTCCGCTGCCACCGCACCCGCCGCGATCCCCCGTGCCTCAAGCGCGCTCAGCATCGCACCGACCCGCGCAGCGTCACGTGCCGGAACGGCCGCCACAACGCCGTCACCGCGGCCGGCGGCGCGACACTCGCATCGCGCTCGTCGAACAGATACGCCGCGAGCAACGCGACACCCTGGCGCAGCGGAGCAGGCAGCCCCGCCCACTCCACCGCGATCCCCGCCGCATAGCGCACGACCACCAGCCC
>NZ_JASJVC010000165.1:0-1123 GCF_035019905.1 Sphingomonas sp. 10B4
CGCCCGCCGCGGTCGTCAAACCGCAAAGCCGGGTCGGCAAAGCCCTGGTACGAAGACTCATGAATCATGGTTATCGCCGTGACGCCTTCGTTGATTTCCGCAAGACCCGCCAGGATTACGTCCGGCATCTTGCCCTCGACCAGCGCGCAGAGTGTCGCCGACTGTCCGATCAGCAATTTATCTTTCTCGGCCAGCGCCATCAGCGTGGCGGCCTCTTCGCGGTACCGCTGCGTCATGCGATCGTTTTCCGGGACAGGCGCGTGCCGCACTTGCCCCTCGATCCCGCCGATCGCCTGGGACAACGCTTCCAATTGCCGCGCACTGGCAAGGATTTCGGGCGGCGGAAAGGGATCGGCGCGTGTCGGCGTCGGGATACGCTCCCGACGAAAAAGACTCTCGGCGCCAGACACGGCTTTCCGCGCCCGACCGAGCAGCTCGCAAACCAGGGTGCGCGCTTTCTGATCGTCTGCGCGAAGCTGGTTTTCGTCGCGATAAAAGTTATAGCCGTAGCCGTGGAATAGATTGATCGCGATCTCCCCCAGCGGCCCGACATCATAGAAGTCCTTCATGTGACCGTCGGCGCGGTAACATCGCCGAGCGGCAATACGCCGGTCTCTGCGGCGCCAATATTGAACGGCAGCCCGCACGCGGCATTGGGCGCGGAGATCAACCCCTTGTCCGCCATGCGCAGCGCTAGATAATAACGCACCGCCTCAATCGGAGTTAGGCCAATCGCCTGGAGCGAGATCAGTTCGCGCATGCGTTCGTCTCGCGGCATGATCAGGACCTTCAGGTCGTTGAGCATGATTCCGTAGACCTTGAGGAAGTCACCGAGGTGCTGCTTCACCAATTCGCGCACGTCGCTGATGCGCTCGTTGATATTCTCCATCTTGGTTATCTGGATGATCTGGTTGATCGCCTGCTCGATGGCCGGACCGGCATATTCGGCGATCTCCGCCGTGTCGATTTCAATACCGGCGAAGGGCATATGCGTGATGAGGTCGAGCGCTTCTTCCTTCGAGTCGATGTGAATATAATAATCGACGACGGCTTTGTTGCATAACGTCGCGAGAGCATAACCGCGCTTTTACTTGAAGATGTTATGAGAGGCGGACGGTCACCG
>NZ_JASJVC010000166.1:0-910 GCF_035019905.1 Sphingomonas sp. 10B4
GCCCGCCGCGGTCGTCAAACCGCAAAGCCGGGTCGGCAAAGCCCTGGTACGAAGACTCATGAATAAAGACGCCATCCATCCGTCATGGCGGTGCATCCGAACCGATCAAACAAAACAGCCGGCGCCTGGAGGACTCTCAATGTCGTATATGAACTCGAACGGATCCTATTTTCTCTGGGACTGGATCTTGTGGATGGGCTTCATCTTCCTGGTGTTCTCAAGCATCGGCACTTGGGGGTACACGTACCGCGCTCACCGCAAATTTGACGGATCGCAACGCAAGGACGCCGCGACCATCTTGAATGAGCGCTACGCCAGTGGGGAAATTACGCGCGATCAGTATCGCGAGATGAAACTGGAAATCGCGGCCGTTTCGTAACCCTCTTATGATGTGAACGGTAAGGGATGGCTGACCCCTTGATATCCGTTTCGGTGGCAACGCCGACCTCTGACTGCGGGCTGCAATGCCCTGCACGGACGGGGAGTGCGCGTCGTACGGCCGGACAATCCAGCCTCGGTTGTTACGAAGGGCAGCTTACTGGCTGAAGGGTAGCTGCGTCACAACGCGCAGCACGGCTGGCGCGATTGATCACCTTTCCTTTTTTTGGGCTTGAGCTTTCTGACATGAAATATTCCCTCACGCTCGGCATCGCGATCTCAGTCGGCTTCGGCCAAGCTGCGTGCGCGCAAACGGTGCCTGGTGATGTCGCAGTCCAGGACCAATGGTTCACCGGCACGCTCGAAGCCCCGTCGCCAGCTCTGCCCAAAGCCGACCTGCTCGTCGTCAAGCCGTTTGTCATCTTCACGCGTACGGATGGCAGCTATGATACGAAGGGGCTTTGTTGCAAAACTGACGTTGGGGATTCCCGTAGGGAATCGAGTGGGATAGATGGGCGTGATGCCCAAACCT
>NZ_JASJVC010000167.1:0-898 GCF_035019905.1 Sphingomonas sp. 10B4
GAATCAATGACTTGGGCTGGCGTCAAGCTAACCCGCTGATACCACTCAACTTAGTTTCGGATCGGGCGGCGTCTTTGGGCTGGGCGTGAAGGTTGCCGCCCTGCGCGCAGAGCGCGCACATCTTCGTAGTGACACTGGGGCCAGTCGGCGAACGCGAGATTGGTGGTGATCAGCAGCGAGGTGTTTTCGTAAAGCTTGCTAATCAGGTGGAACAGCAGCTGCCCGCCCGACTGGCTGAACGGCAGATAGCCGAGTTCGTCGATAACGATGAGGTCGTAGCGCAGCAGCTTCTCGACGAGGCGCCCGCTGCGGCCGGCGGCCTTTTCCTGTTCGAGCTGGTTGACCAGATCGACGAGGTTGAAGAAGCGGCCGCGGGCATGGGCGCGGATGACCGCCGAGGCGACGGCGATGCACAGATGCGTCTTGCCGGTGCCGGTGCCGCCGATGAAGATCGCGTTGCGCCGGCCATCGAGGAAGCTGCCGGTGGCCAGTTCGCGCACCCGGCCTTCGTCGACCGGCGTGCCGGCGAAGACGAACGTGTCGAGATCCTTGAGGACCGGGAACTTGGCGCCGCCGATGCGGTAGCTGATCGATCGCGCCTGGCGGTGGGTATGCTCTGCCCGGATCAGACTGGTGATAAGCGGATAGATGTCCTCGCGCCGGGCCAGTCCCTTGCCGGTGATCTCGTCGAACCCGGCGCGCATGCCATAGAGCTTCAGCTCGGTCATGGCCTCCATGATCTCGTGGCGTTCCATCAGGCAAGCATCCTTATGCTGTCGTAGCGGCCGCAATCGGCCACCGGTTCGATGTTGAGCCGCAGCTGTCAATGACACTGTAAAATTCCCCACATGTGGCAAAGTAAAATTCCCCACTTTGCGAACGCGGGATGTCAGGTGAG
>NZ_JASJVC010000168.1:0-854 GCF_035019905.1 Sphingomonas sp. 10B4
GATCGCCGTCGAACAGTGCATCACCCACTGCCACCACTTGCGTCCCGCGACACGGGCCGAGGTCTATCCGCTCCGCCGCCGCCAGCATCGGCGTCTGCGCGCGTTCGAGGATGTTGGCGATCGCGCCTTCGGAAATGTCGAGCCCGAAGATCGTCTTCATGATGTCCTTGAGGCGCTCGAAGCTGATTGCCTGGGTGATGTGCAGATGGATCACCAGCGCACAGATGCCCGGTCCAAACGGCGAGCCTGGTTCCATCCCCTGCGGCGCGGGCGCAGTAAAGCGACCCTCGCAGCACGGACAGATACCGCGATGCAGGTTGATACGGATGGTAATCGGCTTGATCGGTGGCAGGTCGATATGGTCATAGGCATGGAAGTCGCCCTGGTCGGCCTCGGCCAACGCCGCCTCGCAATGCGGGCATTGCGCGGCCATCGCCTCGATCACGCGGTCGGGATCGGCGGCAAGCGCACGGGTCACACCGGGGCGGCCCTTGCGGCCTTTGGGCTTGCGTTCGGGCAAGTTGGGTTTGTGCCCGGCACTGGGCGGGAGCGACGAATTATCCGGCGTCTTGGGCGGCTGGCCCAGCTTCTCTTCCAGTTCGGCAATGCGCTTTTCGAGACGGTCGATTGTCGAGTGCAATCCGGCAATCTGCGTATTCTGCTGGGCGATGACCTCCGCCTGCGCAAGGATCACCGAGATCAGATCGTCATGCGAAAGCGCACGGAGGGATGCCCGGTCCATGGAGATTCTGAATCAAAGTGCGCGTCCGCGCGCAAGCAAAATCTTCCGGCTTGGCACGACTGCACGCCATGCTGCTCGCGCTACCCCGCATGCGCAAACCGACCATGGGGGT
>NZ_JASJVC010000169.1:0-841 GCF_035019905.1 Sphingomonas sp. 10B4
GCCAGCACACAGAACGACCCAGACCGTCTCTATGCCAAAATTGGGCAGCTGAATATGGAACTCGATGCAGTGGGTAGAGCCGCTCTCTGCCCTTTCAATCGCCACACAATGCCGTCTCGTTTCAGTCACGCGCTCGGTCGTGTACGACAAGAAAAAGCGCTTGCAGGAAGAGATCAATCCGTTTGATAGTTTGCTGTTGCAATTGCTTGACGAGGAATACACCAGACATCCATTTTACGGCACGCGACGCATGACGCATTACTTGCGAGACTGTGGCCATACAGTGAACCGAAAGCGCGTACAGAGGCTGATGCAGCAACTGGGATTGGCAGGTATGGCCCCAGGCCCCAACACCAGTAAAGCGCATCCGCAGAACAAGATTTACCCGTACTTACTGAGAGGTATCGACGTCACTCGACCAAATATGGTCTGGAGTACAGACATCACATTCATCAGGCTGCCGCGGGGTTTTGTGTATCTGGTGGCGATCGTTGACTGGTATAGCCGGAAGGTGCTGTCTTGGCGGTTGTCGAACACGATGGATGCGGGGTTTTGCGTGGACTGCTTGGAAGAAGCCATAAAATGGTATGGAACGCCGGAGATTTTTAATACCGATCAGGGTGCGCAGTTTACCAGCCAGGCCTTTACTGGGCTGCTGCTTAGAAACGGCATCAAAATCAGTATGGACGGTCGCGGTCGGGCGTTGGATAATATTTTTGTTGAGCGTCTATGGCGCAGTGTGAAATATGAAGAAGTGTATTTGAAAAAGCATGAAAGTATGCCGGAGTTGGTGATCGGCTTGGCGAACTATTTTATGTTCTACAACGCTGAACGTAAACAT
>NZ_JASJVC010000170.1:0-873 GCF_035019905.1 Sphingomonas sp. 10B4
GCCCTCACCATAGCACCGCTGGTGGCGGGCGATCTCCTTGCCGCCGCACAGGATCGCGACCTCGTCGACGAAGCCCTTCACCACCACGTCCTGGAAGCCGTAGGCAGTCGGCACCGAGTAGTCGTTGGTCCGATAGCGCACGAGCGCCATCGACGAGACCCGTGCCGCTCGCTTCTCGCAGGGCTCCAGCGGAACCGCCGGCAGCGGCCGCAACACTGCGCGATCGGCCACCAGCCGCTCGCCGATCGTCTCGACATGGCGGCCGGCATGATCGCGCTGTCGAGCGCGGCAGCGCTCTTCCAGCATAGCGTTCAGATCGTCGAAGCTGGCAGCGTGCGGGACCGGCACCATGAAGTTGGCGCGCGAGAACTTGACCAACCCTTCGACCTTGCCCTTGTCGTTGCCCTTGGCCGGCCGTGCGAAGCGATCGCGGAACAGATAGTGGCTGCACAGCTCGGTGAAGGCCCGCGTGCGTTCGCGCTTCCCGTCGCCCAGGATCTTCGCGACCGCGATCGATGTGTTGTCGTACAGGATCGACAGCGGCACGCCGTCGAAGAACGCGAACGCCGATACATGCCCGTCGAGGAACGCCTCGGTGGTCTCGCGTGGATACGCCTTCACAAAGCAGGCATCCGACTGCGGCAGATCCATGCACAGGAAGTGGATCTTCTGACGCACACCGCCGATCACGCCGACCGCCTCCCCAAAATCTACCTGCGCATGGCCCGGCGGGTGTGCCAGCGGTACGAACGTCTCGCGGCCGCGCGCCCGGCAGAGCCGGACATGGTCCTTCACCACGGTATATCCGCCGGCAAAACCATGCTCGTCGCGCAGCCGTTCGAAGATCCGCTTGGCCGTATGCCGCTGCTTCAC
>NZ_JASJVC010000171.1:0-851 GCF_035019905.1 Sphingomonas sp. 10B4
TTTCTCTACACTAAATCAGTAGGTTAAGCTACGCTCGCCAACCCGAAATCGCCCGTCCGACGAATAATCCGGGCTAGAGTGAGGATGACTGGGCGATGCCAAGCCGAGCGACTTGCCGGAGACCTTTTCAAAATCGCGTTCCCTTATGCAGAATCACTGCGTCATTCATACGAACTTTATCGATATACGACGGACCAACAAGGGAGGATGCAGCGGTTAAGCAAAATTGAGACGTTCGACATCACGCGGTCAGAGGGTGTAGTTTCGATCCTTAAATTGCGGAGTTTGCTATGCAGCGTGTGACAGTCTCGCTCGACGAGGAAATTGCCGTAGAGTTTGACGACCTGACCAGAGACCAAGGTTATCAAAGCCGCTCCGAGGCGGTCCGCGATCTAGTGCGGCACGCGGTCGATGCTCGCCGCCTGGGGAGCGGGGCCGGCACAAACTGTGTCGCCAACCTGTCCTATATTTACAATCACCGGACGCGTGCCCTGGCGCAGCGGTTGCTCGACATGCAGCACGAGCACCACAATCTTGTCGTCTCGACCACGCACGTCATCCTCGATCACGCCTCATCGTTCGAGACGATGATCCTTAAGGGACCGACCCGCGCGGTTCGCGCTCTGACCGACGCCATCAAGACTGAACGCGGCGTCCGCTTTGGCGTGGTCAACCTTGTTAGCGTTGATCCGAACGACGACCACGATGACATCCACGACCACCATCATAATGGTTTGGAGCACGCCTCCCCCCACTCAGGCTGAGGCTCGTTAACCCGTCTTATTCGTGAGGCTTGGCGGATAAGGCCAAGATCGGGGTCTCGTGCGCTGGCTTTGGGGTTTTGACGCGGG
>NZ_JASJVC010000172.1:0-821 GCF_035019905.1 Sphingomonas sp. 10B4
TATAGTCATCGACCTTGCGTCGGCGGACCGAGAGCGTCTCGAGCGGATCTGCAAGGATCGTAACGCGCCCCAAAAGCACGTCTGGCGCGCCGAGATCGTGCTTTTGAGCGCCGAGGGGATTGGCACCAGCGAGATCATGCGCCGGACGGCCACATCGAAGACATGCGTGTGGCGCTGGCAGGAGCGGTTCATGCAGGAAGGGGTGGAGGGGCTGCTCCGCGACAAGACCCGTCCGTCGCGCATCCCTGCCTTAACTGCGGAGGTTGTCGCATGGGTAGCGAGCCGGACGCATGAGGCGCCGCCGGGTGAGACGACCCATTGGACAGCCTCGCTGATGGCCCGTGAAGCCGACATCAGCGCCAGTTCGGTTCACCGGATCTGGCGCGCTCACGGCCTCCAGCCTCACCGCGTTCGGCAGTTCAAGCTGTCCAATGATCCCGAGTTCATCGACAAGCTTCGCGATGTCGTGGGCCTTTATGTCGCGCCACCCGCCCACGCGATCGTCCTGTCGTTCGACGAGAAGAGCCAGATCCAGGCCCTCGACCGATCCCAGCCCGGCCTGCCGCTGAAAAAGGGGCGAGCCGGCACCATGACCCATGATTATAAGCGCAACGGCACCACTACGCTCTTTGCCGCGCTCAACATCCTCGACGGGACCGTGATCGGTCGCAACATGCAGCGGCACCGCCACCAGGAATTCATCCGCTTTCTCAATCTGATCGAAGCGCGCGTGCTCGCCGGCAAGGCGATCCATGTGATCCTCGACAATTACGCCGCTCACAAGCACCCCAAGGTTCGCGAGTGGCTCGAGCGCCACCCGC
>NZ_JASJVC010000173.1:0-731 GCF_035019905.1 Sphingomonas sp. 10B4
AACGTATGTGAAGTCAACTACCCACAGCGCGTTGGGTCGGGTGACGCGAAATTGGCGGTTCACCTTGTCCAGCGGGCACGCCGCCTTCGGATTGCTGACCGTTGTAATCGTTGTCTTTCCGCGCCTTACTCCTGCCAAGCCCATGGCCCGCATCAGGCGCTCCACCGTGCATTTAGCCACTTTGATTCCCTCGCGGCGCATCTGGTGCCAGACCTTGCGCGTGCCATAAAGGCCCGAGCTGTCGTCATGGACACGCTGGATATGGTCCTTGATCTCGTCATCGCGCTTGGCTCGCGCTGGCCGCTTGGCGGGGTCGGCAAGCCGTGCGGAGTGTTCGTGATAAGAAGAAGGGGCGACCGCCAGTTCGCGGCAGATCGGCTCGATACCCTGTTCTTTGCCGTGCATGTCGATGAACGACATCACCATTTGCCGTGGCGGTCGAGCTCCGCCTGCGCAAAATATGCCGACGCCTTGCGCAAAATCTCGTTGGCCCGACGCAGTTCCTTCACCTCGCGCTCAAGCGCCTTGAGCCGATCTTTGTCGCCGAGACTTTGCGCCGCTGGTCCCGCTCGTCGGCTCGCCTCCTCGCGGCACCAGCGGCGCAAAGTCTCGGCGGTGCAGCCAATCTTGCCGGCGATCGAGGTCATCGCCGCCCATTCCGAACCGTAATCGGCACGATGCTCGTCAACCATCCGAACCGCGCGCTCACGGACTTCAGGTGAAAACTTGTT
>NZ_JASJVC010000174.1:0-719 GCF_035019905.1 Sphingomonas sp. 10B4
TCGCAGGAGGCAGTCCATTCCAGACCATCCTCGGTGCCGTCTCTGCCTTATAGCCGGTAGGGGGTGGGTAATTACCCCAACCGAGCTCAAGGGCGTCAAGCAACAGGTCTAGTGTCGTGGCCCCTGGCCACGCCGCACCACGGTCAATGTCGGAGAGCGTCTGCCGGCTGACACCGACCCTGGCCGCGATCTGAGCTTGGGTACCGTACTGATCGTGGCCAAGCCTCCCTTGGCGTCGATCCTTAAGAAATTTGCCAAGATCGTCACGCAACCGTCCTGCACCCCTTGGTAGCAGCATCCGGGCTAACGGGGCGCGACTGCGCGACATGTCGACATGTCGACATGTCGACATTTCTAATGGTCCGACACAAATACTTTTGTCGGCTTTTTGCGTAAGGCGTCCGCGAGTTCCCAAAACCGGTGAATGCTCCAGCATCAAGCCGCAACAACCGTACCCGATCCTGCACGGGTGTCCGAGGGAGCCACATGAATTCGGGTGGCCGACATCGACGATCTGTTACTGACATTGCTTGCGAAACGCCTAGCGCGCACACTCATGCTCGATCAGGATGCTCATCATCGAAGACGTCGACCGGCTCGGGCGCGACGCGGAGCACATCCACCACATGGTGAAGCTGTTCCGGCGTATCCATTCGGCGACGACCATCGGGCGTAATTTTGTCTCGCGTGCGCGAGCGATCAGGCCGCTTGCTTGATCT
>NZ_JASJVC010000175.1:0-708 GCF_035019905.1 Sphingomonas sp. 10B4
CCGACAGCTTTGGCCTTGAGTATAGTCACGCTGGGCTGATCGCGTTGCTGCATCGGCTGAACCTGGCATATCGCAAGCCTGATCTGGTTGCCCGCAAGCTGGACGCAGCCAAGCAGAAGGCGTTTATCGATGCCTATGATCGGCTGATGCGCGACCTTGCCGCGGACGAGGCGGTGGTGTTTGCCGATGCGGTTCATCCCACCCATCAGGTGCGGCCGGCGGGGTGCTGGGCACCCAAGGACCAGGCGGTCGCGATCACGCCCAGCAGCGGGCGCGACCGCGTCAACATTCATGGCGCGATCGATCTGGAGACCGGCAAGACGCAGATGCTGGATGTCCCCACCGTCGACGCCCAAAGCACGATCCTGCTGCTCATCGCGATCCTTGCGGCCCATCCGTCGATGCGAATAATCCACGTCTTCCTCGACAACGCCCGCTACCATCATGCCCGGTTGGTAAGCGAATGGCTGGCCCGCGAAGGCGGTCGGATCACGCTCCACTTCGTGCCAACTTACAGCCCCCATCTCAACCCAATCGAACGGCTCTGGGGCACCATGCACCGAAATGTCACCCACAACCGAAGCTACGCGACCTTCCGCGACTTCAAAGCGGCAACGATGGCGTTTCTGACCCAGACCGTGCCCAAGAACTGGACCGAATTGTGCGATCAGGTTTCGGACAACTTCCGCGTCATCGATCCTGCAGATT
>NZ_JASJVC010000176.1:0-683 GCF_035019905.1 Sphingomonas sp. 10B4
TCTCTACACTAAATCAGTAGGTTAAGCTACGCTCGCCAACCCGAAATCGCCCGTCCGACGAATAATCCGGGCTAAATTACCCTAAACCCGCACGAACCACGAACGCCGCCACCGTCATGCCGCGATGCTCATTCGCCCAAGATTGAGCAGCCGCCGCCCGGTCGGCATCGCGGCGGCGCGGTCCCAGAGAAAGTCCCCGGAGAAGGCGATATGGCCCCAGCCCACGGGCGACGTATGCGCCAGCAAGTCATCCGGCACGTCCTCGCCGATCGCGCGAAGATGCGCCACCGCATCGGCGATATAGGTTGAGTTCCAGTAGACGATCGCCGCGATGACGAGGTTCAGGCCTGACGCCCGGAACTGCTGCGCCTCGTGGGTGCGATCGGCGATGCGGCCCTGCTTGAACGTACGCATTCGGTGAAGGCCGCAGATTTGCTGCTTCGGGCTCAGACGGCCTGAGCGAGCGGTATGTTTGTGTCGGGTTTTTCAGTTCCATGGGAGCAGCTCGGCGAGGCGGTGCTGAGGGATGTCGGCGATGCGGGCGAGGACATCGGCTAGCCAGGCCTGGGGATCGATATTGTTGAGCTTGGCGGTGACGATCAGCGAGTATACTCCGTCTGCTTGACGACCCGCAAAATCGTCGCTCGCTCAAGCCATGATTCTGAAATCTGCAGGATCGATGA
>NZ_JASJVC010000177.1:0-676 GCF_035019905.1 Sphingomonas sp. 10B4
CCCCTGAATCAATGACTTGGGCTGGCGTCAAGCTAACCCGCTGATACCACTCAACTTAGTTTCGGATCGGGCTCTTACAGCCCAAGCATACTTTTGCTCGACGGTAAGCGGCTCCTTTTCGATGAATGAGCGGACCCAGTCGTCCTTCGGTGACAGAACCACATCGAAAGGCGGCTGGGGCGATACACTCAGCTGGGATGCTGAAATCTCCACAGCTGGAGGAACATGATCGTCTCCAACACCTGCCAGCTGCGGATTTGCTGGAAGATCAGCTTCGACCCCAAAAGCAGAAAGTCTGCGCGCCCTTTCAATCGCACCGGTGATTGGCTCCCGGAATTGAAAAGCTATAATGGCAGCAGCCCCAGGCCAACTGGCGGCGCCGGCGAAGCCTAACAGAGCTTTGGTGAAAGCCAGGACTATTGGCCAATTGATATGCATCAGATTTCTTCCCTCTACAAAAGGGTTCATATGCTTACCAACGCCACGGTGGAAGCCGGGCCGCCGCGGGCGGGTGAGGCTGAAAACAAAGCGGCGGATTTTTCTTGCTCGCTCACGCTCTGGTTTCCTCTTCGGGCTCGACGGGGGTCTGGAATCGGTCGGTATACTCCGTCTGCTTGACGACCCGCAAAATCGTCGCTCGCTCAAGCCATGATTCTGAAATCTGCAGGATCGATGA
>NZ_JASJVC010000178.1:0-653 GCF_035019905.1 Sphingomonas sp. 10B4
CATTGGCTGGCAACTGTCGCCAACATCCGGCTCCACGCGACGACCGAGCGTGTCGTCAGTGAGGCATTTGCCGAGGAGAGGCCTACGCTGCAGGCGTTGCCGCTGATCGCCTTTAGCGCGGTGCTGAAACTCGAACGACGCATCAGCCACGAGGGCATGGTGAGCATCGCCGGCAATTTATACTCGGTGCCCGATACGACACGTCGACGGATCGTCGAGGTCCACAGCCTGGCGGACGAAATCCAGATCTTCGAGGCGGGCCAGCTCATCGCCCGTCATCCGCATCTGGAGGGACGGCGGCAGCGCTCCCTGCTCAGCGGACACCGTGTGCCTAATCGGCGCGCCGACGAAATCCCGATACCACATGGCTTCTCGGGCGAACTGGTGACGAGCCGACCGCTCGCCATCTACGAGGCGGTTGGCAAAAGCCTGGCGTCGGGAATGTCGATATGAACTCTCTACTGCCAGACCCGGGGGCATCGCTGCTTGACCGGATTAAGACCACCATGGTCGGCCTGAAGATGCAGCGCGCCATCGAAGTGGTCGATATCTGCGCCGCTCGCATCGATCACGGTGAGCTCACCGCCCTCGAGGCAATCGAGCAACTCCTGCTCGAAGAGCTGACGTTCCGGGAGAGCCGACGTATCAAGACC
>NZ_JASJVC010000179.1:0-641 GCF_035019905.1 Sphingomonas sp. 10B4
GATCGGGGCCCTCTTCATATCGTTGTCGTCGTTGATCAGGCGGTGGTGATCTCGCCGGTTTCGGGGTCGATGATCTCGGTGGCCTGGTTTTGCTCCGCCCTGGCGGCGGAGCGTCGACGCCCGGCGGACTGCTTCAGCCGGTAGCTGTCGCCGTTCATCGTCAGGATGCTGACGTGGTGGGTGAGCCGGTCGAGCAGCGCACCGGTGAGCCGCTCGCTGCCCAGCACCTGGGTCCAGTCCTCGAACGGCAGGTTGGAGGTGACGATCGTGGAGCCACGCTCGTACCTTTGGGAGAACACCTCGAACAGCAGCTCGGCGCCAGTGGGCGACAGCGGCACATAGCCAAGCTCGTCGATGATCAGCAGCTTCACCGCTGCAAGGTCGCGCTGCATCTTCAGCAGGCGGCGTTCGTCGCGCGCTTCCAGCAGCTGGCTGACCAGCGCGGCTGCGGTCGTGAACGTCACGGTAAAGCCCTTCTGGCAGGCGGCCAAGCCGAGGGCGAGCGCGACATGCGTCTTGCCCGTGCCGCTGTTGCCCAGCGCGATGATGTTCTCGCGCCGCAGGACATACTCACAGCGGGCAAGCTCCAGGACGAGCATCTTGTTGAGGCTCGGGATGGCGGTAAACTCGAACGTGTCGAA
>NZ_JASJVC010000180.1:0-641 GCF_035019905.1 Sphingomonas sp. 10B4
CCCCTCGAGTTCCTCACGTTTCATAAACAGGATGAATCACGGACTGCCCGGTTTGACAAGGGGGTGGGTAATTACCGAATGCCGGCGACCGGCTATTCGCGGACTGGGCTTACCTGGACCGATCAAGGCTATTACCAGGCGCGGAATTACTACAACCTTTCGTGGACTTCGGCGAATGGCGGAACGTGTTCCGGCATGCAGCAACCGTTGCGCCCGCTATGGCGCTACGAGCCGACCATGCTCAATACGAGCGGGCTGGTGTCCAGCCTCAGCACCGGCACCCCCGTCACCAATCCGACCAAGCTCGACGGATCGACGTCGACCTGGCGCGGCTGCATCGAGGAACTCGATACCACGACGGGGTCGTCGTTCAATGTCGCCAATCTGCCCGATGATCTCAACCCGGATATCATTCCCAACGCAACCGCCAACAAATGGCGTCCGCGCTGGCCCGAAGCGGAATGGTTGCGAAACACGATCGGAGCGCAAGACGTCAAGGACGACGCGATCGTCGAGGACAGTACCAACGCGTACTACAACCTCAACTATCGCCCGGGCGGTTATATGGGCTTTGTTGCATAACGTCGCGAGAGTATAACCGCGCTTTTACTTGAAGATGTTATGAGAGGCGGACGGTCACC
>NZ_JASJVC010000181.1:0-623 GCF_035019905.1 Sphingomonas sp. 10B4
CATGATCATGGTCGCCATGGGCGGACTCATGCTACGCAGAAACGCCCATCCGTGATTTTCCAAACGGACTCTAAGAACCCGCGCCGAGTAAGCGCCCCAGTAAGGTAATCAACTCGCGCGATCAGCCTCAACTCTAGCTCATCGCAAACGATATTTGCAAAATTACCCAAGATCGCGATGTCGGCGGGGCTGAACCCCCGGCGTCTTGTATCCATAGCGCACAGCGCACCGACATTGTATCCCTCAGGGGTTCGCAACGGGATGCCGGCATAGCTGCGGATATACGGGGGACCATTAACCAGCGGGCTGTCCGCAAATCTCTGATCAGACCGAGCATCCTCAACGATCAACGGCTCGCGTTGAGCGATAGTGTGGGTACAAAATGATATTGATCGCGGTGTTTCCGTCGCTTCGAGGCCACGCTTCGCCTTGAACCATTGCCGATCGCGATCGACCAGTGTCACAGTCGCCATAGGCACCGCCAGCACGGTGCGGACGAGGGTGACGATCTTCTCGAACGGTTCTTCAACCGCAGTGTCGAGCACGTCTAGCCCGGATTATTCGTCGGACGGGCGATTTCGGGTTGGCGAGCGTAGCTTAACCTACTGATTTAGTGTAGAGAA
>NZ_JASJVC010000182.1:0-582 GCF_035019905.1 Sphingomonas sp. 10B4
CGTGGGCTCGGAGATGTGTATAAGAGACAGCGGGGCCCCCGCTTTCGCGGGGGTGACGGGAGGGCTGCGCAGGCGAGACCGCAAACCGCGCCAGCGCCCACGCCGCGCCCGGCGTATCCGCCACCGCGACGCGCGCGGTGAAGCCGAGCCGGGCGAGGATGCGCACGATCCGCCGCGCCATCGCCGCTTCGCCGCCGAACAGATGCGCGACGCCGCTGATATCGAGGAACAGCCCGTCCTCGCCCGACGGCATCACCACCGGGCACCAGCGGCGCGCGGCAAGCGTCGCCAGCCGAAGCAACGCGGCGCGGTCGCCCGCGGGGTCGGCGGGGCGAATGTCGAGCTCGGGCACCAGCGCGCGCGCCTGCGTCACCGCCATGCCCGGCGCGAGCCCGAGCGCGCGCGCGGCGGGGCAGGCGGCGGCGATGACGAGCTGGTTGCCGGATTGGAGCGATGTGATGCGGGGCGGCGGGGGCGATTCTGCCACACCGCCGTTCGTCACCCCGGCCTTGTGCCGGGGTCCACCCGTTACCGCACCCTGCCGCCCGAGTGGAGGCGTGGACCTGTCTCTTATACACATCT
>NZ_JASJVC010000183.1:0-605 GCF_035019905.1 Sphingomonas sp. 10B4
GCTCCACACGCACCTAGCGGTAGCAGTAGCCCAGCAATCAGTGCGCTCGCGGTTTTCATCGACGTAACATGCAACGTCAGCACGAGGCTGTCCAACGACTGTCGGCTAAGGACCGACAGTCATGATGCAAAACTCACAAGTTTTGCATCAGATGGAAAAGCGCACAAAACCCGGCACTTCCATGATGCATAATTCCGATGCACAATCGGCGCATGATTTACGGCTATGCGCGTGTCTCATCCAACGGGCAGGACCTGGCGCAGCAGCTCGCCCAGCTCGACGCGGCCGGCTGCACGAAGGTCTATCGCGAGAAGATCAGTGGCGGGACCGCCGAGCGGCCTCAGCTTAAACGCGCGATCGGCGCGCTCGATGCCGGCGACGTGCTGATGGTGACGTCCACAGATCGTCTCGCCCGCAACACGCGCGACCTGTTGAACATCCTCCATGCGGTGAAGGAGGCTGGAGCCGGCTTTCGCTCGATCGCGGAGCCGATGGTGGATACCACCTCACAGTTCTCCGAAGTCATCATTGCCGTGCTGGGGGTCGCAGCGAGTTATGAGCGCCATCGTATCACCGAGCGCACCGCAGCCGGCAGGGTCCAGGCG
>NZ_JASJVC010000184.1:0-600 GCF_035019905.1 Sphingomonas sp. 10B4
CTGGAATGGACTGCCTCCTGCGAGACGGGCAGTATCGACAGTGGTGCGCAAGGCGGCTTCGGCATCGGCGGCCCATTTGGCGCGATAACCGTTGGTGACTTTCCGCTGGATGACGCTGGGTCTGAGGGCGCGCTCGCTGACATTATTGGTGGCATCGACCCTGCCCGCGAAATCGCAAAAGGTGAGTATTTGGTCGCGCGCGCGGCGGATTTGCCCGAGCAGTTCGCGCGCCAGCTGGCAATCGGTGGTGGTGGCAAGGATGACATCGAGGTCGCGCATCAGCGCGCGCCTTCGGTTTTTCACCGTAGCGGCGGCGAGTGCGGCGATGTCGCGGGCAAGCCTGAAGGCGCGATCAAACCAGAACTGGACCCGCATCCCGATCAAATCGCTACCATTCTCGGCGACGAAGCGCGCCTTGCGATCGAGATGAGCAAGGCACGTCTGGTGACGCTGGCCATGCCCTTGCTGGGCAGAATAGCGATCCGATATCCATACGTCGGGTGTATGTCCGGCCATCGTGTCGTACACAACCTGAGCGGCGCGGCTGAACGCGGCGGTATGGACGACGGCCTTGCTCGAACAAAACACCCACTGATACGC
>NZ_JASJVC010000185.1:0-600 GCF_035019905.1 Sphingomonas sp. 10B4
TCCTTATAGCTATTTCCGGAAGCCGCCAGTCCGCTAGCCACCAGACCCGGCCGTTCAGCAGCCGTTCGCGCCTAGCGTACGTAAAACGCACTTTCGTGTTGTGATCTCGTAATCGTTGGAACCCCGCTGCCGTTAGATCGTATTACTTTTGCGAAATCCGCCGGGTGGTATTCCCCCCATACTATCTGGCTCGCCTTTAGCCGCTGGTCCCTCTGGACCGGCGGCTTTTTCTTTGGCCCGCTTAAAACAGGCGTTTTCCGATCTCGTGGGCATAGCCTGGATCGTAATCGGCTCGGTTTCCCGCATCAAGCGCAGCTTGGCTCCATGCTTCTGTACTTGGTGAAAGCGCTCCCGTGGTCCGCTGCACGGTAGGAATTGCGATCCGCGATATCGTAGCTTGGCTCACACCCAACAATGCGGCGACAGTGCGTTGCGTGTCGCCGGCTGCAAGGCGCTGTAGGGCCTCGGACTGCTGATGAGGGGTGAGGGCAGCACGTCGGCCAAACTTGACGCCACGGGCCTTCGCCTGGACCCTGCCGGCTGCGGTGCGCTCGGTGATACGATGGCGCTCATAACTCGCTGCGACCCCCAGCACGGCAA
>NZ_JASJVC010000186.1:0-595 GCF_035019905.1 Sphingomonas sp. 10B4
TCTTAGGCAGCACGTCGACATAATGGACGCTGACCGAGCCGGCGGCGGCGAAATCGCCATCCTCTGCCGAGTACGGCCCCTTGTGATAGTCGAGCTGCGCGGCCAGTTCGGGGATCAGGAAGTTGACATCGGTCCACCCCTGCCCGTGGCTATGGCTGCGCTGATTAACGAGCATCCCGTCGACCGTTGTCCGCAGGTCGGTGCCATGATCGAGGTTGAAGCCACGCAGGTAATATTGGTTCGCCTTGCCCTCCCCGCTGTGCTGGCTGACGATCAATCCGGGGGTAGCTTCGAGGAGTTCGCCGGGCCGGTACACGGTGCGGGCCGCGAGCTGCTTCGCCGTCACAACGCCGGCGTTGGCGGAATCGGCGATGCCGAGCTGACTGAGGCGCGAACCGGTTACGACGATCGTGCCGAGCGCATTCCCCGGCGCCGCCATTGCGGTTTCGGTCGACGCCGATTTACCCGACGACGGCCGATCGGCGGCATTTGTGGTCGGCGGAGTGTCGTCTTTTGGCGCGACGGTAGCCAAACCGGCAGCGAGATCGCGCGATGCCGCGATCGTTGGAAACGACCCAAGGGCGAAAGTCCCTAG
>NZ_JASJVC010000187.1:0-589 GCF_035019905.1 Sphingomonas sp. 10B4
TTTCCGAAGCGCGTCGCCCTGATCGACACGGACACCCCCGCTAGAGAGATCCCGTACCTTGTGGGTGCGAGCATGGTCCCCCCCGAACTGCTCGATAGTTGCGGCTAGCAGCACGCTGGTACGCACAGCGCGTTCCGCCATGGGCGGGGTATCCCTCGCCAATGGTATATCTGTAGCGATTGGCGTTTCGCAGCTTGGCATGCGCTTGCTCCTAGTCCGCCAGAATTAAGAATCAGTTCGTTCTGCCGACGCGTGATCAGATCATTTGACCGGCGCCCTACACGCTCGATGCCGAGCAGCTGGAAGCGCTCAAGATGCTCGCTCGTTACACGACGTTCGGCCTGGTGCAGTACGACCAGCTGGATATTGCGTTTGCGCTCGACGAAGCGTGGTTCAAAAACGATATGAACGACCCGCACAGGCATAATGTCGCGATCGACAAACCGATCAACCGATACGCGCAAGAGGACGAAGAATGGCGTTTTTGGAAGAGCTGCTGGAGGGCGGCAGCACGGTAATTACCCACCCCCTACCGGCTATAAGGCAGAGACGGCACCGAGGATGGTCTGGAATGGACTGCCTCCTGCGA
>NZ_JASJVC010000188.1:0-566 GCF_035019905.1 Sphingomonas sp. 10B4
TGTTCGGCAGCCATGCTGGCCACCTTCAGGCAGAAACTCCACTTAACAGCCTGTCCAAATTTGCCGAGCCACCTCTGGCAGGCCGGCTTTTAATGTGCTGGTATTCTCGTCCATGCCGGTATTTAAGCGAGGCCGAGTATTGAGTGGGGAGATTATAGTTGGCCGAACCGCACATCTTGCCTTTGTCGGTTGCGCCGCTGCTGGATTCGAATGCCTCGCATGACAACCACGTGGAGGAGATGGTCGCGTGGTTCTTCGAGAACTTCGAAGACCCCGCTAACTCACTTCCTTACGAGAACGCGGAAGGTGGCTATCAGTGGCTCTGGGGTGGTCCTTATGACGCAGTGAAGGAACTAAACTCTGCGTTCCCCGATGCCACCGAGAACGAAATTGCAGATGCCATTGTTCGCATTCAAAACAACGATGTCTACGAGTGGTCAGTCGCAGACCGGCGCATCGTGTCGGGCAGCGAGCAGTTCATGCCGCAGGAGGGCTTTGTTGCATAACGTCGCGAGAGCATAACCGCGCTTTTACTTGAAGATGTTATGAGAGGCGGACGGTCACCG
>NZ_JASJVC010000189.1:0-563 GCF_035019905.1 Sphingomonas sp. 10B4
GGCGTGGGTCGCTGGAAATATGGTTTGATCCAGAGATGCATTGGCTATCGGTGCCTTGTGGTCGTCCTGGTCGCCCGATGCGGTTTTCAGACAGCGCGATCGAGCTGTGCCTGACGCTGAAGACGCTGTTCAACCTGCCTTTGCGGCAAGTGACGGGGTTGGTTGCGAGCCTGATCAAAATGGCGGGACTGGATTGGCCGGTGCCGGATTATACGACTCTGTGCCGACGCCAGAAGACGTTGAAGGTCAACCTTGGCGGGCGGGCCAGCTCGGGCGGACTGCACCTGCTGGTCGACAGCACCGGGATCAAAATGACGGGAGAAGGCGAGTGGAAGACGCGCAAACATGGCGCGTCCTACCGTCGCCAGTGGCGCAAAGTGCATCTCGGGATTGATGCTGGAACGCTGGATATCCGGGCCATTGAGGTCACGACGAATGCCATTGGCGACGCACCGACGCTGCCCGTTCTCCTGGCGCAAATTCCCGGAGACGAGCGGATACTCAGCGTCGGCGGAGATGGCGCTTATGATACCAGGGACTGCCATGCCGCTATTGCCGGGCGC
>NZ_JASJVC010000190.1:0-562 GCF_035019905.1 Sphingomonas sp. 10B4
CCGCTCAATCCCAGTGTCGTCATCAGATCCTGAACCGCCGGGATTTCGTTGCTTTTCTCGTCAATCGCCAAATGCGCGAGGATGATCTGGTCATCATGGGCAAAGGCGCTCATCAGATGCGCTGCTTTGCGGTCGTTGAAGGCGTCGAAGCTGCCACGCAGGGTCTTGCCATCGATCGCCACGCAGACTGGCTTTGCGGCAGTATCACCGGCTTCAATCCTGCCAGTGCCAAGTGTTGCCGCGTGACGGCGGAACGCGACCTCAAGGGCGGCGCCGTCAAGGCCACGCAAAATGAACCGGACCGACGAATAAGCAGGAGCCCGTCGCAGCGACAGGTCAAAAACCGCGTTCAGCCGGTCAAGATGCGTTTTGATAAAGGCGTGAACCTGCCGATAGGAAACCGCGCCCGACAGCATCGCCAAAACCGTGAAAAGCAGGATTGGAGCAAGCGGATACATCTTGCCCTGGCCACGACGCGGGTCGGAAACCTCGGCAAAAAACGATAAAAGCGTCGGCGACATCGGAGCAGGCCTTCCTCAAAGTGCCGCTCCCTTGATTCAGA
>NZ_JASJVC010000191.1:0-540 GCF_035019905.1 Sphingomonas sp. 10B4
GGGGCACTTGGCACGGGCCTGCGGCGACACCCGCATCCGGACGATGCAATCGTTCTCATCGCCCTCGATCAGTTCCCATCGGGTATTTGATTTGGCGGGAATAATAAAGTGGCGATCCGTGCCGTGCTGCGTCAAAGCACACAGGATTTCCGCAGACAGAAAGCCGCGATCGAAGACGGTAAGCGATTCATTGGGCACATCAGCGATCAACTGCTTTGCGTACAACATCTCATTGGTGCCGTAAGGGCCGAACGCGGCACTGTGAACGATATGCGTCGGCAAAGCGGTCAGTGTCACGCCGCGTACTTGCGGATAGCTGGCGAGAGCACCGCTGGCGTAAAGTTGGGCGCCGAAATGGCTCCGGTTCTCGACGTTGTCATGGGTGCGCAACGTGGTGCCGTCCATAGCAAACAGTTGCAGCCCTTTAAATAGATAGGCGCGGCGATCCTGGCCGCTCCAGTGACGGGCGGAGTGATCGAACAGCCACTTCAGCGGTTCGGAACCAAGGCGCTGGCGCGCCTGTGCCGCCGCACTCTTACT
>NZ_JASJVC010000192.1:0-537 GCF_035019905.1 Sphingomonas sp. 10B4
GGGGGTGTCCGTGTCGATCAGGGCGACGCGCTTCGGAAAGGAGCTACTGTCGTCATAACCGTCGGATCGCTGGAGGCAGTGCCGGCAACCGTGGTCTGGATTGCCGATGGGTGGGCCGGCTTGAAGTTTGCGACGGTGATTGACCCAGACCAAGCGCGCACACGAGTGGCGCTGAAGCCAAAGCAGGTTTCCAATCACAAAAGGTCTGATCCATCTCCCGGGCCCACCGCTGGGTGGGCCGGTGACCTCCGAAACCCTTACCGTCGATAGCAATCATAGGTCGCGGTGGGTTGCTACGCCCAACCATTTCCCAGGTGCATATCTCGATCCCGCTGGTCGAACGGCGCGGCTCCCGCCCAGGCCCTCAGGGCATTGGCCCAACCTATCGAGCCGGATGCCCTCGTAGCGTTAATTGTCGTCGTCATCATCGCGCCAGTGCTGATGCTCGCGACGTTCGTGCTCTGTAAATAGGCGTCGAACCGGGACCCCCGATCGGCGTCCAAAAGGGACCCCCTTATGGCGCTGCGGGCGTCGATG
>NZ_JASJVC010000193.1:0-534 GCF_035019905.1 Sphingomonas sp. 10B4
AGCTCGATCTTGCCGCCGAGGCCGGTGGCGGGCGTGTTGCGCTGGTCGAGCGTCAGCTTGGCGGTGGTCGCGCTGATCACGCGGTTGGTGAAGTTGCGCGTCTGGACATAGGCGAGCGCGTCGATCGCCCAGGCCCCGCGATGGATCAGCCGGACGCTGGCATCATTGGCCTGCGAACTGCTGTCCGCGCCCGCGAAGCGCAGCGTGCGAGTGTCGCGATAGAGCAGGCCGCGCGCCTGGATCTCGGTCGCGGCATCAAGGGGCACGACCGCGCGCATCCCGCCCGACCAGTCGCGATAGCGCGCACGCACCGTCGCGGCCGTAAACTGGCTATCGGGCGTGGTGTAGAACCCGTCGCCCCGCTCGAACTTGCCCGAGAGACTGACGAACCCGCCGCCGACATCGGGCGAGACGCTCGCCGACACCTCTTGCGCATTGTTGCTGCCATAAAACGCCTCGCCAGCAAGCAACGGCAAGTCGCGCCGCGCCGCGCTCACCAGCTCGATCGTCCCCGCGACCGCCCCCGCACCGAAC
>NZ_JASJVC010000194.1:0-508 GCF_035019905.1 Sphingomonas sp. 10B4
AGACAGCTTTTGGCCGGTGAGCGACGAAGGAGCGACGCGATGGGAGGGGATGCAAACCCCTTCCAGAGGCTTTTCCATCGTCGCTTGCGACGATCCATTAAGTTGTTCAGATTTACGCGTGAAATCTGGGCCTTCAGAGGCTGTCGCAAAAGGGTATTGAGTCGGTATCATTACCCCTGACTGGTGGCCACGTCATTCCTGCGCGCTTTTGGCAGGAACCCAGCGGCGTTCGTGCTTAACTGAAAATGCCAGAGATGATCGTGTTTTCAGCGCTGAAAACGACACTGGGTTCCCGTTAAAAGCATGCGGGAATGACGAGGCTGCGGCATGCGGGAATGACGAGGTATGCGGTGTTTCAGGTGTAAAAAACGTCCATCAGGCTTTTGCGACAGCCTCTTTTGGCCGGTGAGCGACGAAGGAGCGACGCGATGGGAGGGGATGCAAACCCCTTCCAGAGTCTTTTCCATCGTCGCTTGCGACGATCCATTAAGTTGTTGAGCCGAAGGGC
>NZ_JASJVC010000195.1:0-489 GCF_035019905.1 Sphingomonas sp. 10B4
GGGATAGATCTTGTGCCCCGGCGCCGGCTTCGACGTGTTCGGCCGCCGGTAGATCGCCTCGATCGCCATCTTCTTCATCAGCGTCGATACGTGCAGCCGGCCGACCTTGATGCCTTCGGCGGCAAGCAAGTCGCGCAACATCCGGCTGCCCGCGAACGGGAAATCCAGGTGCAGCGCGTCGATCCGCCGCATGAGGGCAAGGTCGGCAGCCGAGGTCGATCTGGGGATATAATAGACGCTGCCGCGGCTGATCCCCAATTCCTGCGCCTGCCGTGTCACCGGTAACGCGTGCGAACGGTCGATCATCGTTTTGCGCTCGGCAACAGTCCTGCTTTGCCAAGCGCCCCGGACAAAAAATCGTTCACCAGCGTCAACTCGCCGATCTTGGCGTGCAACGTCTTCACGTCGATCGCCGGCTCCGCCGGCTCGCTATGGCCCTCCGACCCGAAAACCGCCGCGGCCCCGCCCAGCAGCTGGCCCCGCCACGTC
>NZ_JASJVC010000196.1:0-480 GCF_035019905.1 Sphingomonas sp. 10B4
CTCGCAGCGGCATGAAACCGGCGGACGCTCCACTTAGCAATCGCGCCGAGCTGTTCAAATGAACCGAGCCACCTCTGTCGCCTAAGCTTAAGGTCGCTCCGATTATGAGGACGATCCTGTGCGTATCGATCAACTTCAACCGACTCCAACCTCTGCCCAACCGCTCGAAATTCCACCCCAGCTTTTAGATAGCGTCCTACGCCATCAGTCTCACTTGGCTTCT
Organism: Sphingomonas sp. 10B4; assembly: GCF_035019905.1. Lineage (NCBI taxonomy): Bacteria > Pseudomonadati > Pseudomonadota > Alphaproteobacteria > Sphingomonadales > Sphingomonadaceae > Sphingomonas > Sphingomonas sp. 10B4. Next base: position 224 of record NZ_JASJVC010000196.1, read on the forward strand.
CTTGTTGCAAGTTTGCGAGCGGCCGGATTAGGAGAGGACGTTGTCGAAGCAAGCGTTCGGACGCTGGTCGACAGCTATGCCGACGACCTGACCGTCGCGATTCGCGCCATGATGAAAGAACCTCAACATGGATGATGCGCAACTGAATGACGAGGACGCGCGAGTTGCCGCGTTGCTTCGCCTAGCCTGGATTATTCATGAGTCTTCGTACCAGGGCTTTGCCGACCCGGCTTTGCGGTTTGGCGACCGCGGCGGGC
>NZ_JASJVC010000197.1:0-472 GCF_035019905.1 Sphingomonas sp. 10B4
CATCGCCTCGATCCAGCTCTTTGCACGCCGCATCGCAAGACTATGATATCACCCCGAATAATTATGAATCAGACTCTGAGGCCTGGGACTCGGCGCACCCCGTCGTAAGCACCTTGGCGAACATGCAGAGCAAGCTCCTGTACCCCGGTGACCGCGATGTTTATTCGACCGCAATGAAATACGAGAACTTCATTGCAAACAAAGAAGTTCGGACGATGAATAGCAGCAATGGACACATCGTCGTTCGCGTTTCTCCTGGCGGCCAGACGTACCGGATTATCATAACAACAAATTCTGACGAGAGCGATCGCATGATTTTGACTTCCGGGCCGATTAGCTGCGCTTAAAGCTTTACGAGGCTTTATTGCAAAACGTCGCGAGAGCATAACCGCGCCTTTACTTGAAGATGTTATGAGAGGCGGACGGTCACCGGTGTTCCTATTTCGGAGAACCGATTGAGGATTGCAGCACG
>NZ_JASJVC010000198.1:0-461 GCF_035019905.1 Sphingomonas sp. 10B4
ATAGCTGGCCTTGTCCATAAGCTTGAGGCGGTCATAGGCCCCGTCTGCGAAGAAGTGTTTCACCCAGGGCCAGCGTTTGCGGATGCCGTCGAGAATGACCTGAGCACCGGCGCTGTCGGAGATGTCGGCGGTGGTCAGGTTGACCATCAGGAGCCGCCCGTCTGTATCGACCGCGATATGACGCTTGCGCCCGACAATCTTCTTGCCTGCGTCGTAACCCCTTGTTTTTGAGTGGGGTGCCTTGATCGATTGGCTGTCAATCACACCAGCGCTGGGCGACTGTTCGCGTCCCTGCCGTTCCCGGTCGAGCATCAACTCAACATCATGGATCGTCTGGAACAGGAAGCGCCGTGCCAGTTCGCGGAACCAGCCGTAAACCGTTTGCCATGGTCCAAAGTGAATAGGCAGCATCCGCCATCCACATCCCGAGCGCACCAGATAGCGCACCGCATTAATCACCT
>NZ_JASJVC010000199.1:0-461 GCF_035019905.1 Sphingomonas sp. 10B4
GTGTGCCCTTAACTCTTCACTGCAATACGCTGCATCCATCAAATCGTACAAATTCGTTACTCGTGCGGCCGTCATCGTTGCTAACGGCACCGCCGTTTGACTATCGTGCACCGAGGCGCTGGTCAATAGCGCACTGATGGCAACGCCGCAGTCAGCGGTGTCGATATGCAGCTTGTAGCCGTTCCAACTCACTTTATAACCTTGCGCATTGCATTTAGTGCCGCGGTCACACTCTTTGGGTAAAGCATTGACGATGCTCGGTAAAGTTTGCGTCAACTGCCAGCCTATCTTGGTCACTTTCTCTTCCTTTGGCGGCCTTATCTCGCCTTTCTTTGGCCGTCCACGGCGCTGCTTTTGGGCCTTTTCTACGGAAACAACTTTCATGTGTTTCTTCGGCTTCTCGCGCGCCGCAATCGCCGTGCCGTCACGGCTGATGTGTCCAATGAGGCTGTCGCCTAAAT
>NZ_JASJVC010000200.1:0-459 GCF_035019905.1 Sphingomonas sp. 10B4
TTGACGCGCTTGCCGTAGGCGATATTAACCTGTAATTTGAGCAGTTCGGCATCCCAAGTCGAGAGCAATTGCTCACGTTTTCCGACGCTAAAACTCATGTCGCTGCGCAAGGGCAAGATCCCCGGCTCGGCCATGATATGCTTGCCTTTTTGATACTTGAAGATGGTATCGGAAGCGTGCTTGGTATCGGCTTCGAGCAGCAAATGCGCGCTGCCGAGCGCACTGGCGCGCGCTGCCGCCGACAAACCGGCCGGGCCGGAACCGACGATGATCAGATCGTAGATGGGCGTGTCTTGTGCGGGCATAAGTGGTTCAGTCATGGTTGGCCTGCTTGGCCGGAGTAGGAATGAGGCCACGTAAGCCGCTCAGTTCGGCACTGAACAGCTCGGGCTGATAACGCTCTTCATTGATCAGGGTTTTACGCAGCGCCGCCAAGCGGCGGTTGATGTCGGCCACACC
>NZ_JASJVC010000201.1:0-455 GCF_035019905.1 Sphingomonas sp. 10B4
CCTGAATCAATGACTTGGGCTGGCGTCAAGCTAACCCGCTGATACCACTCAACTTAGTTTCGGATCGGGCTCTTAGGTGACGTAGCGGCCTGTGCCGTCGCGACGGGGGGGGCAAGCGCGAGCAGCACGGCTGACATAACGGCAGTCTTGTGGATGTGAAGTCTCCAGGAGGATCCCGTGGGATGGTCGAGACCGTCATCCGGTATCGCGTGGTGAGCTACAATCCCTGGTGCGCACGATATGTGTGCGGCCGCTTGCTTGCCACCTATTTGACTGGGCGGCCGCCCCCTTCGGACTTCTGCGCATGTCTGCTTTTGGGCGCTAGCGGTCATTAATCCCGCAGCAGCACCCAGTCGCCACCAGCCCATTCTTCGCACTATTGCATGCCGGCCAGGCTGGCTTGGTGATGACCTTCATCACCCCCAGCAAATTGGCGAGTTTCATGCACCGAATTG
>NZ_JASJVC010000202.1:0-455 GCF_035019905.1 Sphingomonas sp. 10B4
CAACAAACACAACGACGATCGCCGTCATCATATACCTAAGATGTCGTTCAAGGTTCAGAATTGGCCGGAATATGAAGCAGGATTACGGCGGCGCGGTAGCCTGACGTTGTGGATTGAAGACGCAGCATTAGATCAGTGGCAAAGCGTAGGGCCAAATGGTCAGGCTCGCTATCGGGATAGCGCCATTGAGACGAGTCTGATGCTGCGCTCCGCCTTCAAAATGGCCCTGCGACAAACCGAAGGGTTAATGGCTTCCGTGCTGACACTGATGAACCTGACAATCACGGCACCGGATCACACCACGGTCAGCAGACGGGCGGTCGGACTGACGGTAACGAAGTCACCATCCGCACCAAAGGGGCCACTCCATGTGCTCATCGACAGCACAGGTTTGCAGGTCTTTGGGGCAGGACAATGGCTGGAAGAAAAACATGGCGCGAAGTCGCGCCGTAGCT
>NZ_JASJVC010000203.1:0-455 GCF_035019905.1 Sphingomonas sp. 10B4
TCAGGGTACCGCGCACGGCACGTGCGTTTTCACGTGCTTCCTTCAGACAGGTGGCAATCGAAGATGGATTCATCGGATCGCGCACCATGAAATCGAGCACGTCAGCCTTAGTCAACATGCCATATTGGTGGTCGAAGGCGGTTTCGAGCTCGGAAATGCCGAGCATGGCGCGCCAGCCTTGTTCAGCATTTTGCGCCGATTGCGGCAACATCGACGTTTGCATATTCACATCGAGCATTCGTGCCGTGTTTTCGGCGCGTTCGGTATAACGTGCCATCCAGAATAAGTGATCGGCGGTTCGGCTCAGCATAAGTATTCTTTCTAAAATAATCGACCGCGCAGAGCGGAAAAAAATCAGCTTATTTTTCTGTGTGCGCTTACTCTTGCAGCACCCAGGTGTCTTTGGTGCCGCCGCCTTGCGACGAGTTCACCACCAGCGAGCCTTCCTCCAGTGC
>NZ_JASJVC010000204.1:0-451 GCF_035019905.1 Sphingomonas sp. 10B4
TCGATATATTTATTAATGACGCGGGTCATCGCTGCGCGCAAGCCAGTCAGATGGGTGCCGCCGTCACGTTGTGGGATGTTATTGGTAAAGCATAAAACTTGCTCGTTGTAGGCGTCGTTCCATTGCATGGAAACGTCAACGGTGATGTTGGTGCCTTGGTCAGACAGACGCTCACCAGTGGCTTGGAAAATCGTTGGGTGCAAGACGCTTTTAGATTTGTTGATGTATTCGACAAAGCCACGGGTGCCGCCTTCAAAGGCAAACATTTCTTCTTTGCCTGTGCGTTGGTCGGTGAGTTTGATGCGCACGCCATTATTGAGGAACGATAATTCGCGGATACGCTTTGCCAGAATCTCGTAATGGAATTCGACATGAGTGAAGATTTCTTCATCGGCCCAGAAGTGGACTTCGGTACCGCGTTTGTCGGTGTCGCCGATGACTTTAATCGGGG
>NZ_JASJVC010000205.1:0-450 GCF_035019905.1 Sphingomonas sp. 10B4
CCCGGACAAGGGCCGATCAGAAGAAGTGGGGAATATTCAAATGTCACAACTGGGGAAGATTACTCCGCCATCGACAGGGTCGCCGCTCGATGCGCGCCAGCGCGATCAGCTTGATCGCATCGAACCCGACCGCGCCGATCTGGATCGCCTGGGTTACGGCACCCGTGACGATGTCGAGCGGCAGCGCCTCCAGCAGGCGCAGCACCTGGATAAACTCACGCTTGCCCCGGTTGCCCATCCGCGCTTCGAGCAGGTGTCGCAGGTGCTGGAACACATCCGGCAATGCCCAGCCCTGCAACGCCGCGGCTTGATCGAGCGCGCCGGGCTTGGTCTCGATCAGCGCCAGATAGTGGAGCGGATCGGCGACGAACACGCCCTCACCATAGCACCGCTGGTGGCGGGCGATCTCCTTGCCGCCGCACAGGATCGCGACCTCGTCGACGAAGCCCT
>NZ_JASJVC010000206.1:0-446 GCF_035019905.1 Sphingomonas sp. 10B4
GTACGACCGTGGTCACGGCCTGCTTTTCCTATGATAAATTACTGCTCGCTCATGTCGGTGATTCACGCGCCTATCGGTATCGCGCCGCTGCGCTGACGCGGCTCACCCATGATCATTCGGTATTGCAGGAGCAAATCGATGCCGGCCTCATCAGTGAAGCCGATGCGCGTTTTTCTTCGATCAAAAATCTTATTACCCGTGCCGTCGGCACACAAGATGACATCGACGTGGAAATCACGGTGCATGCGGTACAGGCCGATGATCTCTACCTCTTGTGTTCGGATGGCTTGACCGATATGCTGACGCCCGATGAGATCGCTGCCATCCTGCAGCGGCATCAAAACGATTTGACGTGCTGCTGCCGCGTGCTGGTCGATTGTGCCAATGCCGAAGGCGGCAAGGATAATTGTTCCGTCGTGCTGTTCAAAGTAGTCGAGGTCGGGCAG
>NZ_JASJVC010000207.1:0-445 GCF_035019905.1 Sphingomonas sp. 10B4
CATATCGTCAGGCTCGCATCAACAATGGCCTGCTTTTACTCCGCCCCGCTGGCCTGGAATCCGACCGGCGTTGACAGAACATGCTGCTTGAGCGGCTTGACCGCGCCAGCCACCCAGTCGGGGTTGATTTCCTGCATCACCACATCCGCGCATTGCAGCACATGCCGAAGACGACCTTCCCGGTCACGCAATCCATCGAGGCGCTGAAACAGCGATTCGATGCGCGCGATCTCTTCTGCATGCTCACGAGCTTCCGCGGCCCAGTGCCCCATCTTGGTTTCGAGAGATTCCCGGAGATTGCTCGCGCCCATGATTCCCTACCGTAGTGTGCATGGGACCATAGCAGCTGGATTATACCAGACGGTAAAGGTATACTCCGTCTGCTTGACGACCCGCAAAATCGTCGCTCGCTCAAGCCATGATTCTGTAATCTGCAGGATCGATG
>NZ_JASJVC010000208.1:0-435 GCF_035019905.1 Sphingomonas sp. 10B4
TGTTTTCTAATTTCGGTAACAACACTTCCAAGGTTTCCGCTGGAGCTGCTGGCAATTGTGGGAACACCCCAGGTTCTGCGGCACCGCTCAGTAGCTTACTGGAGGCAAGGTCTGACACCGACTTTGCCGCGTTGCCCGACGGTGCACCCGACGAGGTCAAGGTGCCACTGAGATTACCGGCCGAGGAACCGACAAAGCTACTGCCATCAGACGGTGCTTGTGGCAATTTGATCATAGCCGCGGTAGATGTTGTTGGTGTGCTGGCGAAGCCGGCACCGGTCGCGCCACCGATCTGGCCGCTGGCTGGCAAACCACGCAAATCACCGGCTACAATAGGCAAGCCTTCAGGGTCGAGACGGCTGCGAACTTGCGCTTCCATTTCGACATCAGGATTGGCGACGATGGCGGCGCGGCGCGCTTTGACTTCGTCCATCA
>NZ_JASJVC010000209.1:0-430 GCF_035019905.1 Sphingomonas sp. 10B4
GCCGTGATCGTACTGGTGCCGGCGCTGATCGGTGTGATCACACCACTGACACTGACCGTTGCTACTGCGTTTTTTGAACTGCTGTAAGTAATAACGCCGTAACTGCCGCCGCTCTAAGTCGATGTCGCTTCATTGGTCAAACTGTTACCCATACCGATACTGGCTGTGCTCGGTGTACTGAAACTCACTATAACAATACTCACGCTGCATACGATAAGACTGTTGATTAGAGAGGATTGCGCATTAACACAAGTAAAAGAAGCTTGCGTAGCCGTGATCGTACTAGCGCCGGCACTGACTGGTGTGATCACACCGCTGGCGCTGACCGTCGCTACTGCGGTATTTGAACTGTTGTAAGTGATGGTGCCATAACTACCGCCGCTCAAAGTTGAGCTCGCTGCATTGGTCAAGCTGTTACCCATGCCGATAC
>NZ_JASJVC010000210.1:0-429 GCF_035019905.1 Sphingomonas sp. 10B4
GGAGATGTGTATAAGAGACAGGCGTTTTTATTTGTGCAGCGACGATCAGTCACTTGACGATTTAACCCAGATTTTCCATTGGAACAGCGACAAGTGTGCCTTTGGCGAACTGACTGGCTAGACGCGACGACGACGCAAGCTGCATCTTGCTAGGAGGAGCAACAACGCCAAGCAGTTCGCCAAAGGTGCAATTGTCGCTGTAGCGTTCCCACTCAAATCGCGGTGGTGCTGTCCCTCTGAAGACCGCACGCCGTCTGCGTTTTTTGCGAAGTGGTAGCGGTCTAATGGAAAATCTGGGTTAAAACAAGGGGAATTAAATATGGAAACGAAACAAGCTGTTAGCGCCCTCGCCGCGATTGCCCAAGATTCCCGCCTGGCGATCTTCCGCTTGCTAGTCCAAAGTGGCCCCAGAGGCGTCATCGCCAGCAA
>NZ_JASJVC010000211.1:0-389 GCF_035019905.1 Sphingomonas sp. 10B4
AGATGTGTATAAGAGACAGGCCGACCTTCAACCGCGGCGTGGCGGACCATCAATATCTGTTCGTCAACGGGCGGCCGGTGAAGGATCGGCTGCTGATCGGCGCGATTCGCGGGGCGTATGCCGAGATGATGCCGCGCGACCGGCATGCTGTGGTGGCGCTGTTTCTCGACGTTCCGCCCGACGCGGTCGATGTCAACGTCCATCCGGCGAAGACCGAGGTGCGGTTTCGTGATCCGGCGATGGTGCGCGGACTGATCGTCAGTGGCTTGCGGCGGGCCTTGGACGAGGCGGGACATCGCAGCCAGTCGGCCCCCGAAAGCGCGCTAGCTGCCTGGACGCAAGAGCAAAGCCCTTCCCCTGTCTCTTATACACATCTGACGCTGCCGACG
>NZ_JASJVC010000212.1:0-410 GCF_035019905.1 Sphingomonas sp. 10B4
GCCCAGGCGGCAAACACCGGCAACGTCACCTCGACCCTGCCGAGTGCCAAGCTTAGCCTGATCTTCGGGCCGCGGTCGATGACCGAGTTCTACGTCAACGTTGGCACCGGCTTCCACAGCAACGACGCGCGCGGCACGACGAATCACGTCGATCCGAAGAGCGGCGATCCCGCCGACCCGGTGCCGGGGCTGGTCCGGTCGAAGGGGGCCGAGGTCGGCTTCAGGACGGAGATCATCCCGCACCTGCAGACCACGCTCGCTGTCTACGATCTCGACTTCAACTCCGAGCTGATTTTCCAAGGCGACGCTGGGACGACGACGCCGGGCCGGCCGAGCCGGCGCATCGGTTTCGAGTTCTCCAACTATTACAAGCCGTTCCACTGGCTGACGGTCGACGCCGACATTGCCTA
>NZ_JASJVC010000213.1:0-407 GCF_035019905.1 Sphingomonas sp. 10B4
GTGCCGCTGCCAAGTTTCGTCAGCGCCGTGGCTCTGACACCATCTTGTATGCTGCAGCCAAAATTGGCTGAACTGTTATTGCCACCCGTCGTCATCGTGACCGCCGTTAGACCATTATTGCTCACCGTACCACCGCTACCAGCCAGCGAACCGATGGCTTGATTGAAACCACCGAGATCGAGCGTAGCACCAGCGGCAGTAGTGACAGCCGAGTTGCTGCCGAAGGCATTCATGGCAGCGGCGGCCAGTATGCCATTACTGACCGTGGTCGCGCCGCTGTACGTATTGCTGCCGGACAGTGTTTGCGTGCCGCTGCCAAGTTTCGTCAGCGCCGTGGCACTGACACCATCTTGTATGCTGCCGCCAAAATTGGTCGAGCTGTTATTGCTACCCGTCGTCATCGTGAC
>NZ_JASJVC010000214.1:0-402 GCF_035019905.1 Sphingomonas sp. 10B4
CTATACCGGTATTGCAGGTAGTCATATCCGCAGCTTTAATTCCAGCGGCATGGTTGCGATTAAAGATAAAGAAGTCACGGCTGCTGATGTATCGCGCGTGATTGAGACTGCCAAGGCAGTAAATATTCCGACCGATCAGCAACTGCTACATACCTTGCCGCAAGAATTTATTGTGGATAGCCAGGATGATGTGCGCGAGCCTATTGGCATGAGCGGCATTCGTCTCGAAGTCAAAGTACATATCGTCACTGGTGCAGTTTCCGCGGTACAGAATATCGTCAAGTGTGTACGCCGCTGTGGTCTGGAAGTGTCTGATTTGATTTTGCAGCCAATGGCATCGGCAGAGGCAGTGCTGACCCGCGATGAAAAAGAGCTTGGCGTTGTCCTGATTGATATCGGTGG
>NZ_JASJVC010000215.1:0-399 GCF_035019905.1 Sphingomonas sp. 10B4
CACCTTCAACCTGGCCATGAGTAGATCACTTGGTTTCGGGTCTACACCCAGCGACTGATTCGCCCTATTCGGACTCGATTTCTCTACGGCTTCCCTATGCGGTTAACCTTGCCACTGAATGTAAGTCGCTGACCCATTATACAAAAGGTACGCAGTCACGGAACAAGTCCGCTCCTACTGTTTGTATGCACACGGTTTCAGGATCTATTTCACTCCCCTTCCGGGGTTCTTTTCGCCTTTCCCTCACGGTACTGGTTCACTATCGGTCGATATCGAGTATTTAGCCTTGGAGGATGGTCCCCCCATGTTCAGACAGGATTTCTCGTGTCCAGCCCTACTTGTTGCAAGCCTAGTACCACAGATATGATTTCGTATAAGGGGCTATCACCCTCTATGGCC
>NZ_JASJVC010000216.1:0-397 GCF_035019905.1 Sphingomonas sp. 10B4
GGTCGAAGGTGGGCGCGGATATATTTTATTTAAAGCCTTGTTCAATACGTCGTCACCATCAGCTGATTATTTCACTCGGCAACAGCAGGCGACCCGTTTAGTGTCTCTGCTGATCAGTGCTAAGAATTTACTTCATGCAGATGAATTGCCGCCATCGAATATGACAATGCGGCTTTTTCACAAACAGTATCAGCCTGACGACGTAAGCGGACAGATTTACGCGTTAAATGAAATGAAGAAGTCATCGGTTGAACGGCATCTCTTACCGCTATTCACCTACGAACATGCTATTCCTAGCGAATTCCAACCGTTTTTATTTGAAACACAAAGGCAGATCGGCTGGGAAGTGTTTCGACTCTCCGGCTTGGTGGTTTCTGCCTGTGTGACCTTGTTGCTG
>NZ_JASJVC010000217.1:0-391 GCF_035019905.1 Sphingomonas sp. 10B4
GCTTTGCACCGATCTGGCAAGCGGTGATGCGGGACTTTCAACAGCGCTGGCAACTCGCTGATATCCGCATCGCCATCAACGATATGGGGGCCACGCCGGCGGTGGTCAGCTTGCGTTTGGATCAGGCGATGGAAAGCTTTCTGGAGCGTACACCATGAGCAGCTATTTCGAAGCCACGGCACGCCAGCGCATCGCCGCCATCGTCAGCCAGTTTCAAGAAATTTTGCCACCATCGGCACGTTGGACCAGCCCGCATCTGCCGCAGCTTGACGCCCCGGTTTCCTTCGACGACGGAGTCATCATCGGCTATGGGAAGTTGGCTGGTCAGCGCGTGTTTGCCGCTGCACAGGAAGGCGGATTCATGGGTGGTGCCGTCGGTGAAGTACACGGT
>NZ_JASJVC010000218.1:0-387 GCF_035019905.1 Sphingomonas sp. 10B4
CATATGCGTAGACGTCAGCCGCTCAATGCGCTGGCCGATGCGAATTTTATCTTCGGCGATATCGTTATCGATTTTTCCCTGCGCAGCGTCACACGGGCCGGGCTGGCCGTGCATCTGAGCCCGCTCGAATACCGGCTGCTGTGTGTTTTGGCACGCAACGCCGGCAAAGTCCTGACGCACCGTCAATTACTCAAGGAGGTATGGGGGCCGAACCACTCTGAGAGCAGCCACTATCTGCGTATTTATATGGCCAATCTGCGCCAAAAACTCGAGCAGCAACCGGCTCAGCCCAAGTACTTTCTGACCGAAACCGGGGTCGGTTATCGCCTGATCACGCAATAAGCGCCGCGCCTGCACTCACCAAGCTAACTCACTGTCATCGTAAGC
>NZ_JASJVC010000219.1:0-385 GCF_035019905.1 Sphingomonas sp. 10B4
GCCTTGCGTCATGTCTTGCCGGTGGGCGCGCAGGAAGTGCGTACCGGCTTGGTGATGGTCGATTTGCCCGGGCGTTTTCAAGTCATGCCGGGGCGGCCGACCGTGGTGCTCGATGTCGCGCATAATCCGCATGCCGCCGCTACCTTGTCGCAAAATCTCGATAATATGGGCTTTCATGCCTATACTTACGCGGTCTTTGGTTCCATGCTCGATAAAGACGTGGCCGGGGTGATCGCGCAACTCAAGCAAAAGATCGATCATTGGCATGTCTGCGATTTACCGCTGCTAGTCGATGCCGATACCGGCTTCGGGGCGTCGGCTTTCAATGTTGCCCGTACTGTTAAGTCGATGATTAAATTCGGCGCGGCGGCCATCCATATCGAAG
>NZ_JASJVC010000220.1:0-382 GCF_035019905.1 Sphingomonas sp. 10B4
ACGCCAAGGATCAAGCTCGCGGTAGATAATATTCCATCATTGGCGCCGAGCACCGCAGCTCGCAACCACCCGATCCGGGAGACGAGATGGCGCTCGGGAATCGTCGGTCGCATCATTGGGAAGGTTCTTCCATTTTCCGTGGACGCTACCGTCGCCCCAAGTGTAACCCCAGCCTCGGAAATTACTCATTTGGCGATGCTCGATCGGATACATCGGCAGGTCAGGCTGAGCCCTTTCAATCAAACGGACGACGGTTTCGCATCAGTCGATGGGTAGATGCCGAGCCTGCCAGGATCCGCACTGATGGGCTTTGTTGCAAAACTGACGTTGGGGATTCCCGTAGGGAATCGAGTGGGATAGATGGGCGTGATGCCCAAACCTG
>NZ_JASJVC010000221.1:0-381 GCF_035019905.1 Sphingomonas sp. 10B4
GCCCCTCGAGTTCCTCACGTTTCATAAACAGGATGAATCACGGACTGCCCGGTTTGACAAGGGGGTGGGTAATTACTTCAAATCTGCATTGAGGCCGTTAGGTATCTTCCCTTTCGGACGAACACTGCGGGGGCTCGGCACAAGCAACGTTCAGGCGCTTGCCAAACAGCTCCGCGCCCGGATCAAAGTCGAGGACGCAGAGCCGGGGTCCGCGGTGTCGGTGGTCCACACACATCTTGCCGCCGTGAACGATGAGGCGGGCGATCTGCCAGCTGAAGTCGCAATCTGAGCTAGGGTTGTGTTTCGGGTTAACGAGCCTCAGCCTGAGTGGGGGGAGGCGTGCTCCAAACCATTATGATGGTGGTCGTGGATGTCATCGTG
>NZ_JASJVC010000222.1:0-376 GCF_035019905.1 Sphingomonas sp. 10B4
GCTTCAGGCAGGTCGCGTCAAGACGGTGGTCGTCTGCGAGCACGTAGCCCACGTTCGCTTGGGCGAACGCGGAGCAGGCGTCGAAGGTGACCCGAATCTGGTCCTCAGCGGGATTGGAGACCACGGGCTCCCCGGGGCCCGCGACCCAGCTCACGCCGGCGAGTCGGTTCCACTGGAAGGCATACTGGTTCGCCGGGTCGATGACGCCCCACATGGCGCGGGAGGGTGCACCCTGGAAGCCGTTCTCCGCACGCACGCCGGACTCCAGCAGTACCGCAGTCGTGAGTCCGCCGCCGATCCCGATTTTTTTATTGTTCGGGGTAGCTTCGAGTTCTACAATTTCGCGGGTCTGCTGGGGATCGGGTTTTTCTTGTTG
>NZ_JASJVC010000223.1:0-371 GCF_035019905.1 Sphingomonas sp. 10B4
TTTTTTTATATTTCAATTACCGGGCCTTTTCCGGGTTAAATTGGGTGTACTTGTTCCTTTGGGGCAACGGGGGGGCTTAAATTAATCCCCCCGGCACCGCCGTGGGGGGGGGGGGGTTTCTGTTGGGGTTGGCGGGGGCGGTGGTGTTTTGCTTCTCCCGTCTCTGGGGTGTGTTTTTGGGGGTGGTGTGGGGGCCCCTCCGGGGGTGGGTGCTTTTTTTTTGGGGGGGGTTTGTTTTTGTGGGTTTATTCGCGGGGCGGGTATCCTTTTGGGGTTTGTGGGGGGGGGTCTTTTGCTTTGGGTTCTTTTTGGGGTTTTTGGTGTTCCTTTTGGTGTTTTTCGCTTTTTTTTCAATTTGGTGGAACCAGCTC
>NZ_JASJVC010000224.1:0-370 GCF_035019905.1 Sphingomonas sp. 10B4
GGCCAGTGGGCAGCTTGCCCAGCGCCAGCTTGAACCCGGGATCATGCCGCAGCACGTCGAGGTCGTCGGCATCCTCACAGCCACACGCGATCGCCAGCATGCGGGCGCGCAGAATATCATCGAGATCATGGATGACGCGGCTTTGGTCGCGCCGATCAGCGATGCACCCGGCGAGAGCTGCCGCCAATCCCATCCGTCGCTCGGCCTGCGCCAGCAGCAACACCCCACCGTCCGAGGTCAACCGCCCGCAGCGGCGGCCTTGTCTTCCGGAATCAGACGGCCCCTCGTTCAAATCGTAATTACCCACCCCCTACCGGCTATAAGGCAGAGACGGCACCGAGGATGGTCTGGAATGGACTGCCTCCTGCGA
>NZ_JASJVC010000225.1:0-368 GCF_035019905.1 Sphingomonas sp. 10B4
GATCGGCTCCGGCATGGGCATACTTAATCCGTGGAATTTGTCGCTCATCATCGAACAGGCTACGGTACCGGTGCTGGTCGATGCCGGTGTCGGTACGGCGTCTGATGCGGCACTGGCGATGGAGCTTGGTTGCGATGGCGTGTTAATGAACAGTGCTATCGCTTTGGCGCGTGAGCCACTGCGCATGGCACGCGCGATGGGCTTGGCCGTCGAGGCCGGGCGCGAAGCGTTTTTGGCCGGACGCATGGCGCGCAAATTTGCCGCTTCGCCCTCGTCGCCGATGGCCGGGCGGGTGGTCGGATGAGTGCTCCTCAGCCTGCGCCGCAGCGTCCCTGCGTGTTGGTGTTTGCCGGTCATGATCCCAGCGG
>NZ_JASJVC010000226.1:0-367 GCF_035019905.1 Sphingomonas sp. 10B4
TGGCTGTGCGATTGGCTTCCTTGAGCACTTGTACCACCGTTTCATCCATGTGGATGACGCCGCTATCAAACAAGGCGTCACGCACCAGATTATGCAAGGGTTGCAGCAAGCGGGCCGTACCGATGACCCAGCGTGCCAGCGTTTGGCGTGGAACCGGTACGCCGTGTCGCGCCAACACTTTCTCAAAGCGTGCCAGCGGCAAGCCATCGACATATTTGGTCGTCAAGAGCATGGCGAGGAAGTCGGCACTGGCATTACTTTTTGGAAGCGGTTGTGGTGGCAAGGCTGCGGTCACCGGAGCGTGCGTACTGCCAGGGCAGCCGTAGCGTTTGCGAATATGACGCAGCACACGCACCTGCATCGGCAC
>NZ_JASJVC010000227.1:0-360 GCF_035019905.1 Sphingomonas sp. 10B4
CTATATGTTCATCGATGTATTTAGTCGCAAAGTGGTCGGCTGGCAGGTATTTGAAACCGAAAGCAGCGCGCTGGCCAGCGAGGTGATGAAGGACATTTGTGTGCGAGAAAAAATCGCACAAAATCAGGTCGTTCTTCATTCGGATAACGGCAGTCCGATGAAGGGCTCCACGATGCTGGCCATGCTGCAGGTGCTGGGCGTCATGCCGTCATTCAGTCGTCCTGCCGTGAGTAATGACAACCCGTTCGCCGAAAGCTTTTTTAAAACATTGAAGTACTGCCCAGTATATCCACGTCGCCCATTTAAGGATCTCCTGGCAGCCAGGAATTGGGTTACTACATTCATGCATTGGTATAACGA
>NZ_JASJVC010000228.1:0-358 GCF_035019905.1 Sphingomonas sp. 10B4
CCGCTCGACGTGACCCAATATACGGTGGAAGAGTTGCGTGCGGCAGTCGAAGCGGCTGCTAACTGGGGCACGTATGTGACCGTGCATGCCTACACGCCGCGTGCGGTGCGCCAAGCGATCGAAGCCGGCGTTCAATGCATCGATCATGGGCAATTGCTCGATGAGGCGACGGCCCAGTTGATGGCGAAAAAAGGCATTTGGTGGAGCTTGCAGCCGTTCTTGGACGACGGCCATTCCAGCCATGCCGAAGGCTCGTCTAACCGTAAGAAAGAACTCGAAATGGTCGGCGGCACCGAACATGCTTATGCGCTGGCCAAGAAGTATCAAATCAAAACTGCCTGGGGCACCGACATACTGT
>NZ_JASJVC010000229.1:0-355 GCF_035019905.1 Sphingomonas sp. 10B4
ACTGGTGAGTTTTTGCGAGTTTTATTATCAGGCGGAAGGACAAGATATAGGATTTGATCCAGCCTTGCCTACGTCTGAGGACGATAAGCTTAAGCTCAGGCTACGCAATATGGTGCAACTGCAATCCTTGTCATGTATGGATGTAGGGATCAGTCCAACACAGTGGCAACGTCAAAGTTACCCTTCAATTGTTCAGGATCGTATTGAGGTTATTCATGATGGGATTGATACAGATACCGTCAAGCCAGATCCTGCTGCTCGGTTCCAATTACCTGATGGTCGTTGGCTAACTTCTAACGATGAGGTCATTACTTTCGTTAATCGCAATTTGGAACCTTGTCGTGGTTTTATGAGT
>NZ_JASJVC010000230.1:0-354 GCF_035019905.1 Sphingomonas sp. 10B4
GTTGAAATTGCCGATGATGAAAGCGAAGGCACCGACGTACAGCGTCTTTTTTATCAGCTTGCCAATGACCTCTTCGCCGCCCATGGCCCAGAACAGTCCGGCCAGTGTCATGTCGATCACCACCAGCGTGGCGGTGAGAAACGCCACCTCGCCATGCAGCAAGCCGAAACCCGAATCGATGTAGCGCGAGAAGACATCAAGGAAGTGGTCGATGACCGACAAGTCGTTCATGGCTTAGTCCTTCGGTGTGGGCGGTGGCGTAGCTGCTGGCGCAGGCGTGTACGGTGTGCCGCTGCCCATGAAGCGCCGGCGCGTGGCCTCGGCGGCCATCGTGCATAGCGCATCGCCTACCTT
>NZ_JASJVC010000231.1:0-349 GCF_035019905.1 Sphingomonas sp. 10B4
GATCATGTTGGAACATGAATCGCTTCCGGACCACAACGCAACCTCTTTTCCGGCTCCTCAATGAGTCAGGCTATAGCGTGCACCGCCCTGGAATTCGTCCTTGTTCATTTTCTCGCTCCTTGTCCGAAGAAGAAATCCGCAACCGTGGCGTGGCGCCGAACGCAGGGAACATCCCTTGCCCGGCATCGCACCCCACCGAATTGTGCTCGGATCGGACCCATATAACGGCGAGGTCGATGCGCGGTTCCTAGTATTTTTGCGCCATGCGCTAGGTATACTCCGTCTGCTTGACGACCCGCGAAATCGTCGCTCGCTCAAGCCATGATTCTGAAATCTGCAGGATCGATGA
>NZ_JASJVC010000232.1:0-347 GCF_035019905.1 Sphingomonas sp. 10B4
GGTTTGTACTTTGCTTCAATGTTTCAATCTTGGTGGAGGTTAACGGGATCGAACCGTTCACCCCCTGCTTGCAAAGCAGGTGCTCTACCAGATGAGCTAAACCCCCGAAACTTGGATGTCTTCCTGCACTCACTTGCCTGCAACCTGCTCCACCAGTTTGGTGGGTCTGGTTGGGCTCGAACCAACGACCCCCGCGTTATCAACACGGTGCTCTAACCAACTGAGCTACAGACCCGCTTATCTGCATTGACTAATACTGGTGGAGGATGACGGGATCGAACCGACGACCCCCTGCTTGCAAAGCAGGTGCTCTCCCAGCTGAGCTAATCCCCCTCTTATACCTCATT
>NZ_JASJVC010000233.1:0-341 GCF_035019905.1 Sphingomonas sp. 10B4
GACCGAAAGAGTAGTTCTGACCAATGATATAAACCTTCTTGATATTTTTATCCTGCGCCATATAAGTCGTCAGGGATTCCATTTTCATGTCTGAGTTGGAATCAAAGCGGAAATGCCAGAAGCTGCATTTACTATTGGTCATGTCAGGATCGACCGCCGCATGATTGAGATAAATGATTTCCTTGCCGGGATTGCGTTCGTTGTATTTATTTACCGCATCGAGCAAAGCCAAGCCCACGCCCGAGCCATTGCCCTGGGTGATGTAGCGAAAACCTTTGTCGATCACGGTTTTCAAGATATTGAGCGACTCTTGCGGACTGCCCTTGTTATCAAAACCGACC
>NZ_JASJVC010000234.1:0-337 GCF_035019905.1 Sphingomonas sp. 10B4
TCACCAGATATGGCAATACTCGTCATTGCATCACCGGACATGGGATATGCGGCCAGCGACAAATGACTACCGCCGTCCTCAATACCGGACTGGTAAACCGCAACGCCTTTATAAATCAGCGGCTCATTCACTTTGATGGTGGCTGAAAAAGTTTTACCTGTCTCATGATCTTTTACCATCACTTCGCTGGCAAAAAGTTTGGGCATGCCCGTTGAGTAGTAGTCGATGATGAATTTATTCAGTTTGATCGTAAGTGGCAAATCCTGAATCAGTACACCTGTTTGTTGCTGAATAATTGCAGTACTGCTTGTAGCGCCTTCTGGAATAGTGGTATTAC
>NZ_JASJVC010000235.1:0-337 GCF_035019905.1 Sphingomonas sp. 10B4
GTACGATGCCTATCTGAACGATAACATCACTTGGTCGAATCAATTCTATTACCACCATGATGATGGCGTCGGTGTGGTAGCTGGGCCGATCAATCAGGCTGGATTGCCGGCACTGTTCAGTGTCTATTTTCCGAATCAAAATCTGAAACAAGTGTTCGGTAATTCCGGTTATGCCACCCGCACCACGGAATACAATATCAACCGGAAAGGTCTCATTTCTACCCTGCACATCGACCTTGATGCGCACAGCATTGAAACCGGTATTTGGGCCGAACACAACCAATCCACCGCGTATCGTCGCTGGTATGCGCTCAATCTGGCTAATCCTTCCTCACCG
>NZ_JASJVC010000236.1:0-336 GCF_035019905.1 Sphingomonas sp. 10B4
TGTGCGCGGGGAAGTAGGAAATTCTTCCCGTTGGACGGGAACTTTCTCCAGCGCAAAATTTGTTATACTAGGCCGATCCTTTGGGGAGTAGCCTGCTTCCGTCCCCCGGAAGCGCCCGCATCAACATACTCGGTGATTGTTCCATGCCGTGGTGCGGGCAGCCGTGAGTTTGGCGAGACCATCGGCATGTCAACGCGTCCAGTCGGGCCGCGTGGCATGCCTTTGCTCCTGCCCGACCGAAAGATCCTCATGAATTTAGCCGCTACTGCTGTACTCTCACTCGCTATGTCGACCGATGCCTTTGCTGCTGCGCTAGGAAAAGCCGCGACACTACAC
>NZ_JASJVC010000237.1:0-334 GCF_035019905.1 Sphingomonas sp. 10B4
ATAGCAGGAACGACGGTGACTGATTGCTGGTGCGGCGAACTCTACAACGGGCAATGTGACGATAGGCAGCGTGACGAGTAGCACGACCGTTGAGGGTACGAGTGCACTCACTGCGGGTCAACAAGTGATTATTCTCGGCATACCTTTGACGGTGGCGGCGAACAGCACCTTAACTGGTAATAACGGTATCAACGTCACCAGCGGTGGTGATGCCACCATCGCCGGCACGCTCAGTGGTGGCGCTGGTAGCGCGAACTTGAATGCAGCGGGTGCGATGATGGTGGCTGGCGGCAGCGTAGCCGGTGCAACGGGTGTCACGATAGTCGGTGTTAAT
>NZ_JASJVC010000238.1:0-333 GCF_035019905.1 Sphingomonas sp. 10B4
GCGATCCCGACAAGCAATGGAAGTTCGACCCGCAAGACATCGCTGAGCGTGCGCACTGGGATGCCTATCAACAAGCTTATACACAGGCGATCGTCAATACCGACAGCATCACCGCTCCTTGGTACGTGATTCCAGCCGATTCCAAGACTCAGCGCAACCTGGCGATTGCCAGCATTGTGCTCGACAAACTGGAAAGCTTGCAACTTAGCTATCCGGCGTTGAACCCGGCTTATACCAGCATACAGGTAGTGTGAACGGCTTTGTGACGCCGCACATACATCTGCAAAGCCAGCACTGACGCCATTTTCACCCGATATTTTCTGTAGGAAACAG
>NZ_JASJVC010000239.1:0-331 GCF_035019905.1 Sphingomonas sp. 10B4
GAATAGCGCCGCTCGTTGATTTCTTCGTAATGCAGCAGGGTTATATCCGTATGACGCGGATCTCGCAAGATGTGCGCGTAGAGCGTATTCACAGCATCGCGCCCACCTTCTAAGACTTGCATAAAGACATTGTCGCTGTGGCACAAAATACCGGTAATGCCATTTTGTGGATTTTGTGTACGCGATTGCTGCATGATGCCTAATATCATGTTGGACATCTGTTGATCAACGGCACGGCTGGCGTACAAAAGTCGGACTAGCATGATGATCTCTTTGAATAAAGTTAGCTTGCCATAAGTGGCATACAAGTGGTCGAGCTGGTTTTTTGATC
>NZ_JASJVC010000240.1:0-325 GCF_035019905.1 Sphingomonas sp. 10B4
GTTTCATCCAATAAGATTTGTTGCGGCTGAGCCCATGTCTTCAAACGCACTTGATGTGCCTTGGCGATATCTTGCTCATGTCCGGTAGCGGACATGGACTCCGCACCGCGTCGATAAACTACGGTCACGTCATCGGCACCTAGCCGCGCCATCTGCACCGCCATATCAATTGCGGTATTACCTGCTCCAATCACCAGGCAACGGGAGGCCAGTGGCAATTTACTCAAATCATCGACTTGACGGAGTTCAGCGATATAGTCCACTGCGGAGAGTAAGCCTGCGGCATCTTCGCCTGTCAAACCAAGCTCTCGGCTTGCACCAAGTC
>NZ_JASJVC010000241.1:0-325 GCF_035019905.1 Sphingomonas sp. 10B4
TCCGGCAACAGGCTGTCGAGGCTGGCACCGGCCGCTACGCGCGCTTTGAATTCCGCCGTTTTGGCCTGCAAAGCCTGATCCGACAGGGCTTCCAGCTGGGGTTCCAATGCGTTGATGTCACGCACCGTCTTTTGGTATTGCTTCAAGAGCCGTTGATTACGGCTGCCGAATATCTTGGTCAGGAATGACATGCTATGAACGGTAAGTTAAATTCTGAAAAACGCCGCGGCAAAAACTTGCTTGCACAGCAACTTATGGGATAGCTCTCGATTTTACCATGCTGCGCTGTCCAGATCAGGAAAAACACCGATGTAAACCCGACTAC
>NZ_JASJVC010000242.1:0-315 GCF_035019905.1 Sphingomonas sp. 10B4
GCATTTGAGACTGTATGGCTAGAGTGTGTCAGAGGGGGGTAGAATTCCACGTGTAGCAGTGAAATGCGTAGATATGTGGAGGAATACCGATGGCGAAGGCAGCCCCCTGGGATAACACTGACGCTCATGCACGAAAGCGTGGGGAGCAAACAGGATTAGATACCCTGGTAGTCCACGCCCTAAACGATGTCTACTAGTTGTCGGGTCTTAATTGACTTGGTAACGCAGCTAACGCGTGAAGTAGACCGCCTGGGGAGTACGGTCGCAAGATTAAAACTCAAAGGAATTGACGGGGACCCGCACAAGCGGTGGATG
>NZ_JASJVC010000243.1:0-315 GCF_035019905.1 Sphingomonas sp. 10B4
GATCGACTCAGGAATTTCAAATTGTGCAGCATTTTTTTCGTAGTACGCTTTTAAGGCTTCATCAGTAATTTTTACTTGAGCAGCAAAATCACCTGATTGGAAATTCAAAGCCTGGACTTCACGCTCTTGCTCATTGATCGCAGAAAAACGCTCGGCAACTGTCTTAGGTACAAACGCAGTTCCCTGCACTGCCGTCAACAACTGCTGCAAAGACATATCTTGACGCAAACGCTCCTGATACATCATCGGCGTCATACCTTGCGCCGCCAATAGTGTTTTGTATCTCTCATTGTCAAAACTACCGTCGGCTTTGGT
>NZ_JASJVC010000244.1:0-305 GCF_035019905.1 Sphingomonas sp. 10B4
TCGCCACCGGCGATGAAATTCCGCCGACCAGTGTGTTTGATGTGAAAAACGCCAATGTCACGGCCTTACCAGCCTCGATCAAGAGCAAAACCACGCAAATCGGCTCAGTTTGGAAAGGCGATCGTTTCACTCTTGATGTCGATGCCTACCGGATTAAATTCGACAATGCCTATTCATCGAGTACCGATGCCAGCGGCAACACGACTTTCTACGCCAACGGCAGCTCAGTCAGCCAAGGTGTGGAAGCGGAAAGCACCATCGTCATCGGTGGCGGTTTCAATCTCTACGTCAACGGCACCTATGGC
>NZ_JASJVC010000245.1:0-303 GCF_035019905.1 Sphingomonas sp. 10B4
GATACGGTAATACAAGTCTTGCCGAAATTCCCTCTGCTCCATCATGCGATCGAGCGCCTTGTGGGTGGCTGCCACCAAGCGGAAGGTCGCGTGCTGAATTTCGACGCTACCGACACGGCGATAAGTACCCGATTCTATCAGGCGCAGCAATTTCACCTGCATTGACAGCGGCACATCACCTATTTCATCGAGAAACAAAGTGCCACCCTGAGCGGTCTCGACTAGCCCCAGTTTGCGTGAAGTCGCACCGGTGAAAGCGCCTTTTTCATGGCCGAACAGTTCGCTCTCGAACAGCGTTTCAGT
>NZ_JASJVC010000246.1:0-303 GCF_035019905.1 Sphingomonas sp. 10B4
GTTCTGAATACAGATGAACACTGACCATGTGATTGGCCAAATAGCACGGTACTGAATAACGATTACGGTGGACATGAACTAAGCAAGTAGAAGAAACCCGTGCTACGAGTTCGACATAGCCATCAAAGGGTGTTGGCATCGGCATGAGTTGGGCTTGCTCATGTTCCAGCACGTCGGCGACGGTCAACTCAGGGTAATCCGGATGGCGGCATTCACTCCAGAGTAACTTGCAGCGTACCGCCAGCCATGCATTGAGTTCCGCAAAGCTGCCGAAGCGTTCCTGTCTGGCGTCGTTCCAGATAC
>NZ_JASJVC010000247.1:0-302 GCF_035019905.1 Sphingomonas sp. 10B4
TGCCAGGGTCATGCACGCATCTCCTGGTATGCCGTTCTCGGTGAGGATGAAAGTCATGCCACCCGAAGTGACTGTGACCGTTCCGTTCCAGGCGTTGTAGAGAGTGGTGCCGGAAACACTCATGTTTGGCAGGCCTTTACTGGTCTGGAGCTGCGTGACCAGGCTCGTACCTGAAGTACCGTATCCATTACTGCCTTTAAGCTTCCTCGTGTTGGCAATCAGTTGACCGATATTCGATTGTTCGTTACTTACATCGGAGCTGGAAAGCAGCGAACCGCCGTTATAGATGGCATAGCCGATGC
>NZ_JASJVC010000248.1:0-302 GCF_035019905.1 Sphingomonas sp. 10B4
CAATAGTGGCATGACAAAAAAGGGATAGCCAGCTCCTTTGCCAAAATCTCGTTCGATGTCGTTTAGATTCGTTTCAAAGCGATGTGCGAAGTCTTCCGCTGATTCGCCGGTTCGGTAGCCGATGATGCCTTTACTTTGTCCGGTACCATTTGGTTTGAAAAGTGGCTTTAAGCCCAAGGCAAGAAATTCTTTCAGCGCAGTCGATACACCGGCTATGCCCTCAGATTCGCTAACTGCTCTGAAATAGCTCAGGCGGAGTGTGGCGAGTTCATCGTCCGAAAGCTGTGTTCTGAGTGTAGGAT
>NZ_JASJVC010000249.1:0-302 GCF_035019905.1 Sphingomonas sp. 10B4
TCCAAACATAGCTCATTCAAATAGACCGAATCAAGGAGAGGTTCTAGTCGCAACGCACGTGTCGACAATTCCAATGTCGCAGCATGTCGCATCAATTGCGCCATGCTCGCGCCTTTCAGACTGATACTGAAACGCCGGCGTAAATCAGCCAATTCGATATACCGACCGAAGTGTGCAGCGATCATCGCCAGACAAGCGAGCCCGCATTCCGTCGTTTCAGTTTGCAATATTGCTCTCATCACACGCGCCACGGCCCGCATTCATCAGCTTGCAACTGTTGCGATGCTCCATTGCCGATGCAT
>NZ_JASJVC010000250.1:0-301 GCF_035019905.1 Sphingomonas sp. 10B4
CGTTTCATTCCGTGGCCGTTGACAAGACGTTGCTGGCAAAGCTGGATCGCTGCAAGGCCATCGTCAAGGCCACGGTGGGAATCGATGATGTCGATGTCGCCGCTGCGACCCGCAAAGGTATCCTGTGTGCTCACCTGCAAGGAATCGGTGCCGATGAGGTTGCCGACCATACGATGGCTTTCATCCTGGCGGCACAAAGGCAGCTGTTCGCCTATTCGGAACACACTAAAAAGGGACACTGGTCATGGCGCCACCCGGGGGCACTGAAAAGCTGCCAGGATACCGTGCTCGGCCTTCTCGG
>NZ_JASJVC010000251.1:0-299 GCF_035019905.1 Sphingomonas sp. 10B4
ATCATTCCTTGGTCGCGCACGGTTCGGCGGCCTTAACCCGTGGTCGTCTGCGTCATTTACGCCGGGCCGTGAGGGTGTTTGGCTTTTCGCTCGCACCGGTCGATCTGCGTCAAAATTCCGATGTCCATGAACGCGTGGTGGCGGAATTGCTGCAGGCCGCCGATCCGACCATCGATTACCTCGCTTGCAATGAAGAGCAACGCATCGCCTGTCTGATTGCCGAGATCAGCAATGCGCGTCCGCTGGCTTCGCCTTACCTCACGTATTCGGAAGAAACCCAGTCGGAATTGGCGATTTAC
>NZ_JASJVC010000252.1:0-298 GCF_035019905.1 Sphingomonas sp. 10B4
CTCCATAAATGTATCGTCGGTGGCAGTGCGCATGCTGTTTTTAATGGCAAGGTCATGGTGCGCCCAGGTGCACAGCACAGCGATGCGCAACAGTCAAACCGTAATCTGCTATTGACCAATAAGGCACATATCGACACCAAGCCACAACTGGAAATTTTTGCTTCCGATGTGAAATGCACGCATGGTGCGACCGTTGGTCAGCTCGATGATGATGGGCTGTTTTATCTACAGAGCCGCGGCTTGTCTCGCGCCGCTGCACGTAATTTGCTGACGTATGCCTTCGCTGCCGAGCTGATCG
>NZ_JASJVC010000253.1:0-298 GCF_035019905.1 Sphingomonas sp. 10B4
GTCAACGTCCATGGCGGCGCTTGCGCGCTTGGTCATCCTATCGGCGCTTCCGGTGCGCGCATCATCATTACCCTCATCGGTGCCTTGAAAAAGCAGCAGAAGCAACGCGGGATTGCATCCCTGTGTATCGGCGGCGGGGAAGCGACGGCGCTGGCGATTGAGTTGTGCTGAGTAGATAAAAAAATTTCCTCCAGAGAGAACGCAGCGACATGGTATTGACCCCGGAACAGCAAATGATACGCGACAGCATTCGCGCCTTCGCCCAGCAGCGCTTGCTGCCGAATGCGGCGCGCTGGGA
>NZ_JASJVC010000254.1:0-296 GCF_035019905.1 Sphingomonas sp. 10B4
GTCCATAAGGTGCTTGGGTGCTTGGGTGCGAGTGAAATGGTGGAATCAAAATTGGACAGATATTAACATGATGGAAAAACATAGCGTTCTCCCATTCACGCTGGCGGTGCTGATGCAGCGCGTAGCCTTGAATAATCGCTGGCAAGCTTACCGTTGGAAGCCGCTGGAAATTTTAGCCGATGCGCAGCCCGGTGGTGCGCGTGTACTGATTGCCGGTGAGGCCGAGCAGCGTTGGTTGTTTCCTGGCTTTGCCGTGCATTTACATGCCGATGAAACGCCTGTCTCTTATACACATC
>NZ_JASJVC010000255.1:0-294 GCF_035019905.1 Sphingomonas sp. 10B4
CCTTGGCCGGTTAAGACTGCGTATGGCGATACACCAGCACGCTGGCATCGTCGCGCTCATCGCCCCAGCGCGCTAAGACTTCGTCAGCCAAATACTGCGCTGTCGGTTTTTGCAGTAACAGTTCTTGAGGCAGGTGCGCCGCTTCATTGACACCATCTGAAAACATCAATAAGCGGTCGCCCGGCAGCAGCGAAACTTGCATAGGGCTTAAAGATACCGGGCCGGCACCGACGATGCCGCGGCTGGCGCTGAAATGAAATTGCCGCTCTTCGGTTACCAGCAAAGTACGTATAT
>NZ_JASJVC010000256.1:0-293 GCF_035019905.1 Sphingomonas sp. 10B4
GCGGCAGCGTAGCGGGAGCGACAGGTGTGACGATAGTCGGTGTCAACGGTACCGAAGTGGATGGTGCTGCGAACAGTAGCGGTGGCCTGGTCACCATCGGTAATGCGGCTAGCAACGCACCGGTCACCTTGGGTAGTACTGGAACTGTGACCGCGCAAAGCGTCAAGATCAATGGTGCAGCGAATGTGACGGTAGCTGGTGTCGTCAACAGCGTCGGCGACGCCTTAGTCAGCGGTAGCAATGTGCAGGAAGCAGCCAGCTGCAGCGTCAACAGCAGCGCTGGTAATGTGCTG
>NZ_JASJVC010000257.1:0-291 GCF_035019905.1 Sphingomonas sp. 10B4
CCACTATGTCGTCGTTCAGGCATGGGAAGGTCGGAAGGTGATGCTTGTCAGCCCGGATACCGGCCAGAATAAGTGAAGCGTCATCCGTAATCAAGTTCATTGATGTTGATGAGCGTTGGTGAATGCCGATGATGCTTTGTATTCATGCAGCCTGCGGGGACGTTGGCTGCTTGCCCCTTTTCAATTGTGATCATGACCTCTGCATTTAAACCGCTCGCCATCAGCTTTGCTGTGGCCGCTGCTTTTTCCTCTTCTTCTGTGTTTGCTCAATCGGCTGTTCAGCCCAATGCC
>NZ_JASJVC010000258.1:0-290 GCF_035019905.1 Sphingomonas sp. 10B4
CCGGCTCCGCCGGCTCGCTATGGCCCTCCGACCCGAAAACCGCCGCGGCCCCGCCCAGCAGCTGGCCCCGCCACGTCGTGATCTGGTTCGGGTGAACGTCGAACTGCTGCGCCAACTCGGCCAGCGTCTTCTCGCCCTTCACGGCAGCCAGGGCCACCTTCGCCTTGAAGGCCGGACTATGGTTCCGGCGTGTTCGCTTCGTCATCTCATCTCCTGTTCGGCAGCCATGCTGGCCACCTTCAGGCAGAAACTCCACTTAACAGCCTGTCCAAATTTGCCGAGCCACCTCT
>NZ_JASJVC010000259.1:0-290 GCF_035019905.1 Sphingomonas sp. 10B4
GTGCTGCATTCCAACCCGTTTCCAGCAACGCTAACGTGAATACACAAGTTGCCCAAGCCCAAATACAAACTGTCACTATCGTCGCAAAACGCATGAGCGCTGATGAAAAACTGGCCTTCGATACACAAGCTAATGGCATCCAGACTGTCGTCATCAGCGCAAAACGTTTAAGCCCAGAACAAAAATTGATTATGGCGCAAGAAGACCAAGCCTTGCAACATGGCGTTGCGATCAAAGCAGTTCGTTTAGCTCAGAACAATGGTTGATTTATGATAGATACTGGTAAGGAG
>NZ_JASJVC010000260.1:0-290 GCF_035019905.1 Sphingomonas sp. 10B4
CTTTAAGGCAATTTGCTGAACGAACCGTCAATTCCAAATCATCAACTGGGCGCAACAATACTGGATCAACAGCCGGCGCACGGGATGGCGCTTCAGCAGCAGCTTCGGTACCTTCCAGAGCTGCGAATACATTCAATTGATCAACCAAGACGCGTGCCGATTGACGGATCGCTTCTTCCGGTGTGATGACACCGTTGGTTTCGATATTGATGATGAGCTTGTCGAGATCGGTACGTTGTTCGACGCGCGCCGACTCAACCGAATACGATACGCGACGCACTGGCGAAAAC
>NZ_JASJVC010000261.1:0-286 GCF_035019905.1 Sphingomonas sp. 10B4
TTGCTATTGAGATCAACGGCCAACCAACGACCACGATCGGCTTCTAATGTCAGTGGTGCACGCACCGTGACTGGCACACCGTTGGCATCGGTCAAACGCACTTTGATACGAATCGGGGTGCGCGCATCGGCCACCGCTGTTTCCGGCGCTTCGAGAGATAACTTGCCCAGTTTATCCGGCGCGATCAAGTTGATTTTACGGCTATCGCGGACATTGCCGAATTCATCGACTTGTTCCAACAACAAACTGTTCGAACCGGCGCGTAAGCTGACACCGATGTATTCCC
>NZ_JASJVC010000262.1:0-286 GCF_035019905.1 Sphingomonas sp. 10B4
TCAAAGACCATCGATTTTTTGCGTTCTTTAATTGATCGAAAAGAGGTAGGAAATGAAACAAGCTGTCAGCGACGAAAATTCCTTCATCAATCGCAATATTTTTGAATTAAAACGAACAGATCGGCGCTGTAATATGGTGAAACCAAGTATCGATGGGTTTCGTCAAAACAAGATCTTGAAAAATCTCGGTGACGAAGATTTGCATGTTCTTGCCCCCCACCTCGAACTCGTCCAACTCTCAGTTCATCAACGTCTTTTTGAATACGGGTGTAATTCAGCTCACGTA
>NZ_JASJVC010000263.1:0-285 GCF_035019905.1 Sphingomonas sp. 10B4
CATGAAGTGGGGGGGGGGGGGGGGGGGGGGGGGGGGGGGGGGGGGGGGGGGCGGCGCGCCGCGCCCCCGGGCGCGGCGGGGGGGGGGGCGGGGGGGGGGGGGGGGGGGGGGGGGGGGGGGGGGCGGGGGGGGGGGGGGGGGGCGCGCGGGGGGGGGGGGGGGGGGGGGGGGGGGCCGCGCGGGGGGGGGGGGGGGGGGGGGGGGGGGGGGGGGGGGGGGCCGGGGGGGGGGCGGCCGGGGCGGGGGGGGGGGGGGGGGGGGGGGGGGGGGGGCGGGCCCCGCCCC
>NZ_JASJVC010000264.1:0-217 GCF_035019905.1 Sphingomonas sp. 10B4
CCCCCCCCCCCCCCCCCCCCCCCCCCCCCCCCCCCCCCCCCCCCCCCCCCCCCCCCCCCCTTTTTTTTTTTCAACCACGATGTGTATAAGAGACAGCCTATGGATGGTCAGCACTTTGGTTCTTCGCGCCCAATCTGCTCCTGTGCATCATCCTCCTGCTGGCGTCGCAACACCAGCAGGAGGATGATGCACAGGAGCCTGTCTCTTATACACATCT
>NZ_JASJVC010000265.1:0-284 GCF_035019905.1 Sphingomonas sp. 10B4
GGAGTCAGCTATGCCGCAATACCGTTCCCGTACCACCACCCATGGCCGTAATATGGCCGGCGCGCGTGCTTTGTGGCGTGCCACTGGCATGAAAGACGGTGATTTTGATAAACCTATTATCGCCGTCGTCAACTCGTTTACCCAATTCGTGCCGGGCCATGTGCATCTGAAAGACCTTGGTCAAATGGTGGCGCGTGAAATCGAAGCGGCTGGTGGTGTGGCCAAGGAATTCAATACCATTGCGGTTGATGATGGCATCGCCATGGGTCATGGCGGTATGTTGT
>NZ_JASJVC010000266.1:0-284 GCF_035019905.1 Sphingomonas sp. 10B4
GGCTGGTACGCTCGACCCGGTCGAGTATCTGGAGTTCGCACTCGGCACGCTGGCACAGTTTCCACGCCCGCGACTCGATCAGTTGCACGCGCAATTCATGCAAGAAGTGATACAGCCGGCGCTGCTGCCGGCCGCGTTCGACTTGCTGCAGCGGCATCGCGATGAGGATGATCTCATCGCCATCATCACCGCCACCAACCGCTTCGTGACCGCACCGATCGCCGCCGCGCTCGGGGTTACGCATTTGCTGGCGGCCGAACCGGAAGGCTATGAAACCGGTACGC
>NZ_JASJVC010000267.1:0-283 GCF_035019905.1 Sphingomonas sp. 10B4
ATTCGATGCAACGCGAAAAACCTTACCTACCCTTGACATGTACGAAAGCCTGAAGAGATTTAGGTGTGCTCGCAAGAGAATCGTAACACAGGTGCTGCATGGCTGTCGTCAGCTCGTGTCGTGAGATGTTGGGTTAAGTCCCGCAACGAGCGCAACCCTTGTCATTAGTTGCTACATTTAAGGTGAGCACTCTAATGAGACTGCCGGTGACAAACCGGAGGAAGGTGGGGATGACGTCAAGTCCTCATGGCCCTTATGGGTAGGGCTTCACACGTCATACAAT
>NZ_JASJVC010000268.1:0-282 GCF_035019905.1 Sphingomonas sp. 10B4
GAGTAGTCTGTTGGCAGAAATCATGCAAGCTGAGCAAGCTGGTCTACGCGAACATATTTCCGATAAACAAGATATCAATGAAAAGCTGGTCAAAATGGATTGCAGCATTACTGCGCTGCGCACCGAAATTGGCATCAACATGGAAGCTTCCCAGCAAGAAATGAAATCAGATATGACAATCTTTCGTCACCAGATACGGGCTGACATGGATGCGTTTCGTCAAGAAATGCGGGCTGACATGGATGCGTTTCGTCAAGAAATGCGGGCCGAAATGGCTGCGTT
>NZ_JASJVC010000269.1:0-281 GCF_035019905.1 Sphingomonas sp. 10B4
GTTATACGGTGTTGGTTGCCAGACCTCCGACACGGCATCGCACACATTTTTTGAGAAATCGAGTTCAGTGAGGCTAAAGGATTCTGGCGAATATTCAAAACCCCATTTGGTCTCCGGATGTTGTGCGACCAGTTCTTTAACGAGCTTGGTGCCGTTGACGGCGATGGCTTTAATCTCTTCACGCGACATACCAAAAACGATACGGCGGAAGGCTGGTGCGATGGAATTATACAAATGCACAATCGCCTGTTTGGCGCCGACAACTGACTCCACAGTACGAC
>NZ_JASJVC010000270.1:0-280 GCF_035019905.1 Sphingomonas sp. 10B4
GTCCACCCCAGAACGGCAGCCAAACGCCGAGGTGGCGGGTGCCGTTTGCCAGCAGTACGCTGCCATCCAAGAACAGAATCAGGCCAGTGACAAGAATGGCCGCACCGATACGGTGCTGAGGCAGTGTGCTGCTGTGGTTTGGCATAGAAAGACGAGGGTCTGTAGATGCGCCTCATGATACGGTAAATTGTCGCACTGTTACGCGTAGCGTAAGTTGGATCGATTCTTGCATTGATAAATTTACAAAACTGCAAGTTTGCATTTCCTTTATTTTTTTCGG
>NZ_JASJVC010000271.1:0-280 GCF_035019905.1 Sphingomonas sp. 10B4
ATTTCGCTGGCACAGGGTACGGAAGGAAAAAATATCAAACACGATATTTCCTTACCGATTTCTGAAATTCCCGCCTTCATCGAGTACATGGCAACGTGCTTGGAGCAGCATTATCCGGGCTGCCGCACGGTGTGTTTCGGCCATATGGGAGATGGTAATTTACACTACAATATTTCCGCTCCCGAGCACGTCGACAAGCAAGATTGGCTGACCCAGCAAGCCGCTATCAACCGTCTCGTGCATGATCAAGTCGACCGCATGCATGGTTCGATTTCTGTCT
>NZ_JASJVC010000272.1:0-280 GCF_035019905.1 Sphingomonas sp. 10B4
GCGTACAAGATACTCAACCAAATTCTGCTGTCACAGCGACTGCAAGCTGCTCTACGGCGACTGCAAGTCAAACTCTGCAGGCTAATTCCGTCTACAGCGCACTTGCAGCTTTTGCTGTTACGCAAAATGGTACAGCCTACGCTTGGGGCAATCCAGTTTGGGGCGGACAAAATGCATCGTCCTCAGTGATTACAGGTATTGCACAGTTGTTCCCTTCAGATCGCGGCTTTGCTGCACTGCTAACTGATGGCACGGTTAAAGTTTGGGGTAGCAGCTACGT
>NZ_JASJVC010000273.1:0-225 GCF_035019905.1 Sphingomonas sp. 10B4
TGTTCGACGGCGTCAAGGTGATCGATATCCAGCGTGCGACCTATTACGCGATCTACCAGGCCGGCTCGCGGGTGACGTACGCGCGGCCACGCACGATCGGGGTGCGCGCGAAGGTGAAGTTCTAATTCTCCCACGTCACCCCGGCCTTGTGCCGGGGCCCACCGGGCGGCACGCGCTTACGGCGTAGCACGCGTGGCACGGTGGACCTGTCTCTTATACACATCT
>NZ_JASJVC010000274.1:0-279 GCF_035019905.1 Sphingomonas sp. 10B4
TACTTATTCTGAGGACACTATGAAAACTTATCAATGTATCGTTTGCGGTTTTATCTATGATGAATCACTTGGCATGCCGGCAGAAGGCATTGCCGCTGGCACGCGCTGGGATGACATTCCTGAAGACTGGGAATGCCCGGACTGCGGCGTCGCCAAAGCCGACTTCGACATGGTGGAACTGTAAGCATGAAGCCGATCGCCCTCATCGGTTCCGGTCTCGCGGCATATACCGTGGCACGCGAGTTCCGCAAACTCGACAAAACGACGCCGCTGCTGATC
>NZ_JASJVC010000275.1:0-279 GCF_035019905.1 Sphingomonas sp. 10B4
GCAGGAAGTAAATAAGCCATGCTCGAACATCGCTTATTGCCCTATGGGTTTGCGCGGGATTTTTTAATCTTGGCCAGTCGCGACAGCACGGCTGTGCACGCGCCGGTAGAGTTGTCGGTATCGGAAAAAACTTCGGCCGCGGCGATTGCTGAAGTCGGTCGTAAATTCGGTAAGGTCAAACTGACGCTGTTGGCGCCGGAATTGCTCAATGATTTGATTGCCAAGGCGTATGCCGGCTCGGGTGGCGATGCGGCCGATGTGGTTGGTGAAGTCGAATCT
>NZ_JASJVC010000276.1:0-279 GCF_035019905.1 Sphingomonas sp. 10B4
ATTCACCACCGAGCGCATCTTGGTACCGAAGACGCCTTTGCCGGCCGCGCGGGCAAGCAGCGCGTCGAGTTCAGGCATCGGCTTCATGAGTTGCACGCCGTCGGCTTCGTTCGCCAGGCCCTTGTCGACCTTCAGAAACGGCACGACCTGCTTGTGCTTCCAGAGGTACTCGGCCGAGTCGATGCCGTCGATCTGACGGTCCATCGTGGCTTCGAACAGGATGGCGCCGAGCACGCGGCGGCCATCGAAGGCCGGACTGGTGACGATGCGGGTGCGCAT
>NZ_JASJVC010000277.1:0-279 GCF_035019905.1 Sphingomonas sp. 10B4
TTTTCAATCTGAATTTCGATCGGCATGCCATGGCAATCCCAGCCCGGCACATACGGCGCATCGAACCCGGCCATGGTACGGGCCTTAACGATCATATCCTTGAGGATTTTATTGACGGCGTGACCGAGATGGATGTCACCATTGGCATACGGTGGGCCATCATGCAGAATGAATTTCGGGCGGCCAGCGGCGGCCTTGCGGATACGCGCGTAGATATTTTTCTCTTGCCATTGCTTGACCCAGTGTGGTTCGCGCTTGGCCAAATCACCGCGCATAGGA
>NZ_JASJVC010000278.1:0-278 GCF_035019905.1 Sphingomonas sp. 10B4
GTTGCGGTAATTCCCAGCTCGTCTCTCGCATGTG
Source organism: Sphingomonas sp. 10B4 (assembly GCF_035019905.1). Lineage (NCBI taxonomy): Bacteria > Pseudomonadati > Pseudomonadota > Alphaproteobacteria > Sphingomonadales > Sphingomonadaceae > Sphingomonas > Sphingomonas sp. 10B4. The sequence continues at coordinate 35 of NZ_JASJVC010000278.1, forward strand.
CACCGAGCGCGTCCTTGGCCATCAGTTCACGCGACACCAAATGGGCAGTCGCATCGTCGACGCCACGCTCACGGTATATTTGCGCAAGTTCCTCTCCTTCACCGACGATATCCGCCTTGAGCTCGGCGCGTTCGCGAGAAAGATCGGCTTGTTCGGTGTCATGTTGGGAGCTCACCGAGACATATTCACCTGCTGCCATCGACATTGCGCCCGCCACAAGCGCAGCGACGGCCGCGATCAGGGT
>NZ_JASJVC010000279.1:0-278 GCF_035019905.1 Sphingomonas sp. 10B4
TCTGTATCCAGGCCAGCGTGCCGAAGGCAAGATTATGTACAACGGTAAGAATATTTTAGATGCCGATCAAGACATCAATCTTTTGCGCGCCAAAGTTGGTATGGTGTTTCAGAAGCCGACACCGTTCCCGATGTCGGTGTATGACAACATCGCATTCGGTGTTCGCTTGTATGAAAATTTGTCCAAAGGTGAGATGGATGAACGGGTTGAATGGGCATTGAAAAAAGCAGCATTGTGGACCGAAGTTAAAGACAAGCTCAATAAGAGCGGTCTGAGTT
>NZ_JASJVC010000280.1:0-278 GCF_035019905.1 Sphingomonas sp. 10B4
GACCATCTTTGGCAGCTTGTCGGTATAGGTTGATTTGAGTTTGGCGAGACCGCGATATTCGAGCAATACTTTGGGCAGGGGATAATTTTCTGCCAGTTTTTGTAAGACTTCTTCGTCGGTCGACGGCGCACCGGAAGGCGTTTTTTTGACGACGGGCAGACCCAGTTTGACGAAGAAAATTTCACCTAATTGTTTGGGTGAATTTAGGTTGAAGGGTTGCTCTGCCAGCTCGTAGGCTTTTTGTTCCAGCTCTAGTAAGCGGATACCAATTTCATGTG
>NZ_JASJVC010000281.1:0-278 GCF_035019905.1 Sphingomonas sp. 10B4
GCCTGGTTATCCGGGGCAAGGATTTTTGGAATGAGCGCAGTTATTTGTCGCAACTCGCAGAAAAGAGTAGTGAATTCCACTTTAAAGCGAGTCTGACTGGCGATAAAAACCAGCCCCAAATCGTCGTCATGGTGATTGGAGAATCCTCACGCTATGACCGCTGGAGTCTCAACGGCTATGAGCGCGCTACCAATCCACTGTTAAAGCAGGAAAGCAAGCTCGTCAGTTTTACCGATGTAGTCACTGCCGTCTCTGCTACCCGTTTGTCGGTACCTATC
>NZ_JASJVC010000282.1:0-278 GCF_035019905.1 Sphingomonas sp. 10B4
GATCCGCACAGCGTGGTCAAAGCTGGTCAAGTTGTCAAAGTCAAGGTACTCGAAGTCGATGTAAAACGGCAACGTATCGCCTTGACCATGCGTCTGACTGATTCTGCCCCACAAGCAGGCAGCAAGCCGGAACAACGCGCCGATCGCAATGACACCAAACGCTTGCAACAACACCGCTCGCAAGCTCCGGCAGCTGCGCCTTCAGGCAACGCCATGGCGGCGGCGTTTGCCAAACTGCGCAGCTGATTCAATTCTGCAGACGAACACGGAGGCCTAAG
>NZ_JASJVC010000283.1:0-278 GCF_035019905.1 Sphingomonas sp. 10B4
TTTCAAAACCACGACCTTCACCTAACAGAATATTAGATGCCGGCACACGCACGTTCTCAAACAACACCTCGCCATGACCATGCGGCGCATCGTCATAACCGAAGACAGGCAGTGCACGCAGAATCGTCACGCCCTTGGTATCACGCGGCACAATGATCATCGATTGCTGCTTATGGCGATCTGCATTGTCAGGATCGCTCTTACCCATAAAAATGAATACTTTGCAGCGCGGATCGTTGGCACCAGATGACCACCATTTGCGACCATTAATCACGTAC
>NZ_JASJVC010000284.1:0-278 GCF_035019905.1 Sphingomonas sp. 10B4
CTGTTGGCGCGGCTGCCAACAGTTGCTCGATGGAAAACGGCAGTGTTGCGAGTTGCTTGACTGCGACCTCTGCGCCGACCGGCAGTGTTGCTTCGGCCGTTTGCGGTTCTGCGGTGCTGCGTTCGCCATCGGCCAGTTGTTCGATACCGGACAGTTCTTCTTGCGCGAGCGGCGCGGCGCGATGCCAGCTTGAGCCTTCCGGCGCGACACTGGCAAAAGTGCCACTGACCGGGCGACTCCAAGTGGCGTCAGCATGCGCGGCGTTCCAGTCGCCGGGT
>NZ_JASJVC010000285.1:0-278 GCF_035019905.1 Sphingomonas sp. 10B4
TACCAAGACCGCCAATCACGCCAGAAAAAATCAAAATCTGCATCGGCCCGATTTCACCCTGTGCCGATGCGCGGCGAGCGGTACGCGCCATGCGAGAATCTATCTCACGTTCAACCAGACAATTAATGGCGAATGCAGCACCAGCCAACAACCAGATACCGATCGTAGCAGCGACCACCAAGCGCCAGTCAGGCAGATCAGGCGTCGCCAAAAACATACCAATCACCGCACAAAAAACGGCCAATTGCGTCACACGAGGCTTGGTCAAAGCCCAGTAC
>NZ_JASJVC010000286.1:0-277 GCF_035019905.1 Sphingomonas sp. 10B4
CATTTACTACATTGGTGACCTGATTCAGCGCACCGAAGTAGAACTGTTGAAGACTCCGAACCTGGGCAAGAAATCCTTGACGGAAATCAAGGACGTTCTGGCCTCCCGCGGTCTGTCCCTCGGCATGCGCCTCGACAACTGGCCGCCTGCAAGTCTTAAGAAGGACGACAAGGCGACTGCCTGATCGTCGTAATCACCGAACGTCATGTTTGGTAAGGAATGAATCATGCGTCATCGTAAAAGTGGACGTCATCTGAGCCGTACTAGCTCTCACCGT
>NZ_JASJVC010000287.1:0-277 GCF_035019905.1 Sphingomonas sp. 10B4
CGTGGGCACCGCAACCGGCGGCGGCGCCACCGGAACTTCTACCGCCGTCTCGCCCTTGAACCATGTCGAGGGCGCAAAAACCGAGCGCGCCGGCGCTGCTTGAGCAGGCGATTCGGCAGGCTTTTCCAGCGCGGGAGGGGCAATGGGTGCCGCAGGACTTTCGACCGCAGGCTTTTTCTTGAAGAAACTGAACATTCGGGAGGTTTTTACAATCCGACCCATTCTATGAAACACCCCTCGCCACGCCGTGCTGCGTCCGGTGCGGTGCTGACGATGG
>NZ_JASJVC010000288.1:0-277 GCF_035019905.1 Sphingomonas sp. 10B4
GCAGTGCAAGTGGCACGGCACGGCAAGGCAAGGCAACGACGCCAGCGGCTTTTTGCGTAAACCCGAAAAATGCAGCCGCGCCGGGCTGCATGGAGAGGGTATCCGGGCGTTATTGTCGCATGGCGGGCGGAATTAGGCTTTGGGGGGAATGAGGCTTGGGACTGATTCCACCCCGGTACATGAACATCATATTTACTGGCCGTCCCTACCCCGCGAGCAATCAATACCCCTTTTTGCAATAAATTAGCCAGATCCCGCGTGGCAGTCGCTTTGGAGG
>NZ_JASJVC010000289.1:0-277 GCF_035019905.1 Sphingomonas sp. 10B4
CAGGCACCAGCCGTACCGCTGCTGCTGCTGGCCGGGGCTGGTGACCGCTTGGTGAACCCCTGCTGCTCCAGTCGCCTGGCGGCGCTGTGGCAAGCCCCGTTGCGCCTGCATGCGAGGGCTGGCCATGATTTACCGCTCGATGATGCTCACTGGATCATTGAGCAATTGCAGCACTGAGGCGTCGCGCTGCCAAGGCATTACCGGCCCGACTGACCGCCTTACGGCCGAGATGAGCGGCGATGAATTGACCGGCGTCGACCACGGCGGCCAGATCGAT
>NZ_JASJVC010000290.1:0-277 GCF_035019905.1 Sphingomonas sp. 10B4
GTGCCGTATTCAGTAGGCACATGGCTGCTGGCGTAACGCGCATACGGGTGTTTAGCATTGACTTCGTTATGTTCTATCCAGGCGATCAGCGTGCCATCTGGCTGACGCAGGCTGACTTGCGGCGGCGTGTTGGGATCAGACCAGGTATCAATAAAGACCTCCGCTTTGCCTGAGAATTTGGCTTCGTGCCAGCCATCGGTTTTGCTGACGCGTACTGGGGTATCGGCAGTACTGCCATCTAAGTTCAATGCATAGATTTGTTTGTCGGTGACTGCAT
>NZ_JASJVC010000291.1:0-277 GCF_035019905.1 Sphingomonas sp. 10B4
GATACATATCGGCCACATCGGCCAGCCCGGTCATGGGCCAGAGCAGACGCTGCGTCAGATACACCAACACCGAATACGCGCCGACCGCCAGCTCACCGTGCAAAGTCAACCAACCGCCATACACCAGCGTGGCGCTGAAGCCGGCCAGAATCGCCATGCGTATCACCGGGGTGATGGCGGCACTGACGGCAATGGCGCGCGCATTGGCCTCGCGGTAGGTGTTGCTGGCCTCGGCGATATGGGCCGTTTCAAAGGCTTCGGTGGCATAGGCTTTGAT
>NZ_JASJVC010000292.1:0-277 GCF_035019905.1 Sphingomonas sp. 10B4
GCTCCTAGCTCATACCTAAATTCAGCGGCGCAACACGAACCTCAGGGGCAGCGATTTTCAATAAGCGTAGCAAGGCTTGCTCGAATGCTTGGCAGTCTGCGCTGGTATACGCGCGCAGCGGTGCTGTCGGGGGGGGCTTGGTAGCGGCGAGACCAGTTTGTTGTAGTAATCGTTGCAATTGTAAGGCGACTGCCAGACCGGTATCGACCAAGCTGAGGGCAGGGTAGCGCTGACTGGCTATGATGTCATTGATGAGCGTAGTGGCGAACGGGTAGTG
>NZ_JASJVC010000293.1:0-276 GCF_035019905.1 Sphingomonas sp. 10B4
GCATATTGTAAAAACGAGCGCGTGGGCATGTGATCACAATCAAAAATAGCGACGTACTCACCAGTCGTTCTTGCAAGTGCAGCGTTGACGTTGCCAGCTTTCGCATGCTTATTGTCAGAACGGGTAAAACACTTAACACCAACGGATTCGGCGAAGACTTGAAACTCAGGACGACGTCCATCGTCAAGGATGTAGATATTAAGTTTATCTTTAGGCCAATCAATACCTAATGCGGCCAGCACGGTAGGCTTTACCACACTCATATCTTCGTTATAT
>NZ_JASJVC010000294.1:0-276 GCF_035019905.1 Sphingomonas sp. 10B4
GTACCGCATGAATTTCACCGGGAGCAACACGCAGATCGATATGATCATTCGCGATTACGGCGGGATAGCTTTTACAGATGCCTGTCAGCTCTAAGCGCGGCAAAATGGGTGAAACAAAAGAAGTCACATATACCTTTTTTAGCAAGGATGTAAAGCATCAACACAAGGGGGAACTTTGAGCGGCCGAGCGCAGCAAGTAGCCCACAGCGGCCACCATGCTGCGCAAAAAAACAGCAATGACAATTCAGCTTAGGAAGATTGCATGCCATTAGCATC
>NZ_JASJVC010000295.1:0-276 GCF_035019905.1 Sphingomonas sp. 10B4
TGTCACGCTTCATCGGCGCAAGTTTGGCAATCAGTTTGTTCTGTACCGATGAAGGAATATGCTGTTGCTCCATCGCGATTTGCAAATCTTCTGCCAGGGCGTTGAACTGAGCACCAGTGATGCCGAGCTTGTCGTGTGACACCTTCATGCTGTCGCCAGAGTAAGTGCAAGGGCCACCGCTGAGAACGCAAAATTGTTCTTTTAATAGCTTGGCCAGGCGCTTCATGTTGGTTTCTTTGAACGACTCTTTGATACGTGGATCTGCCAGTACTAATG
>NZ_JASJVC010000296.1:0-276 GCF_035019905.1 Sphingomonas sp. 10B4
TTGAAATTCCATATCGCGTGGTCATCAATGAAGCGGTCGAGTTGACTAAGTCATTCGGCGGTATCGATGGCCATAAGTATGTCAACGGTGTGCTTGATAAGCTCGCTGCCAAGTTGCGCCCGACTGAGGTTGCGGCGAAATAAGGGCAGTACGGTCGGCTTCGGGTCGCTCACGCCGCCTTTCCTGTGATCGGGAACAGGCGGTTTTTTTCATTCCGCCTCAAGCGCAGGCAGTGAATTTCCACTTTCCTCTATTTAAGTACTGATATGACCACAC
>NZ_JASJVC010000297.1:0-276 GCF_035019905.1 Sphingomonas sp. 10B4
GATCATCGGACTACTATAGTGCTCGCTGAGCAGCTTCAAGTCCTAAGCGCAACTGAATCGCCCGGGGCGATTCACCTTGATCGGCAAGTGTCAAGCGTCATGGTCCGCCACGCCGCCTTGCTAAGCTGTGAGCTTACATGACGGCAGTGAATAGAGTGACGGTGGTTTTTGTCTCCAAGCGGAACTCGCTACGGAGCGTCCTGGCGCAGGCCTGTCTTCAGCATCTGGGCGATGACCGATTTGCAGTGGTGTCGTGCGGATGGCCCGGCCACATAG
>NZ_JASJVC010000298.1:0-276 GCF_035019905.1 Sphingomonas sp. 10B4
TGCGCAGACCGATGCCGGCAGCCATTAAGGCATCGGTCTGCCCAACATCCGCGAACGCCTTGCTCAGCAATACCGCGACGACACCGCCAGCCTAACGCTCACTCAACTCAGTCCCGCTGGCGTTCTGGCAGAAATGCGTTTGCCTTGGAGAACCGCATGCGCGTCCTGATCGTCGATGATGAACGCCCTGCACGCGATAAGTTGCGCCGCCTGTTGTCGCAAGAACCGGATATTAGCGCGACGGAAGAAGCGCGGGATGCAATTGAGGCTTTACAG
>NZ_JASJVC010000299.1:0-276 GCF_035019905.1 Sphingomonas sp. 10B4
GAGGCATGGCGGTGTCTCCTGATGCGGTTTGTTGTAGGCGCGGGGTTTCGCTTGGCATTGTGCGGTTTGGCAGACCGGGCGGCGGCGGGGGAAGGGATGGTAGGAGAGAGTCTGGGGGCGATAGCGGCCGTTTAGGGGATCGCATATGCATATAGAGGCCGCCACGTCGCCGCAGGGCACCGACGATATGGGGAGCAAGTGGATCTTGGCGCGATACCTGCAGGTGTTTGTGTTCGCGGTGTTCTTGATGTTCGGCGTCATCACGAGCCTCAACGA
>NZ_JASJVC010000300.1:0-275 GCF_035019905.1 Sphingomonas sp. 10B4
TCCCAGTTCAGACCAGAGAATTATTCGGTGTCTTACATCTAAAGGGTTTCGTCATTGACGATAGCGTCATCTACAGCGGCGCTAGTTTGAATAATGTTTACCTGCATAAATTTGATAAATATCGACATGACCGCTATCTGATTTTGCAAAGTACCGCACTGGCGAATTGTATGCAGTTGTTTATTCGAGAACATCTGTTATCTGCTTCTGCGGTACATCGGCTGGATATCGCAGAGATTCCGACAACGCAAAGCATTCGCGGTGATATCCGGAGT
>NZ_JASJVC010000301.1:0-275 GCF_035019905.1 Sphingomonas sp. 10B4
GTAATTAGCTAAGCGCAATTCCGGTGCAGACGCCTTTATCTCGACCAAACACCAATCACTTGAGGAATTTTCGATATAGCAACCGCGCGACACGGAAACTAAATGGGAATCTGTCGCGTAACTCCTCTACCCGTCGCACCAGACCATCGGCCGGTGATGGCAAAAGCGATGGCGACGCTGGCATCGGCCCGGGCGGCGCTACCGCCACTCCCGGCTGAAACTGATAAACGCGCGACATCACCACGGTTCGGGCGTCACAACGCTGAGAGTGGTCG
>NZ_JASJVC010000302.1:0-274 GCF_035019905.1 Sphingomonas sp. 10B4
CTTCCAGGACGACGCGCTCGATCACCAGCGACTTGCTGGCCTTCGCGATCGTCGCGCCGGTTTCCCTTGCGTTCTTCAAAACGGGCGTTTCCCGACCTGAACGCGCTACCTCCTCGCTCAGCATTTCTCTGGCTCGCGATGTCATCTTTCCCATGGCCGCCATGAATGCGGCCGAGTCGTCTTTGCCCAAACCGCCAACCCATTCGCTATTGCGCTCTGCTGCGGCGGAATGAATGCGCGCCGCAACATCGCGACCTGCACCGGTGAGCAACAG
>NZ_JASJVC010000303.1:0-274 GCF_035019905.1 Sphingomonas sp. 10B4
GCCAAGCGACGATTGCCAAATTACCGCTGACCAGCGTTGCGGCTCAGCAAGGTTTATCGAACGCGGCGAGCATCAGCCAAGTTGCCAAAGGCGTGGCCTTGAGCCTCAGTTATCAGCTCAGCGGCTTCAAGGCCGATCTCGGCAGTAGTCCGATAGGCTTTCCTATCCGCACCGTCGTCGGTGGCTTGCGCTGGAGCGATCAGATTGAGTCTTGGAATTACAGCATCGAGGTGGCCCGCCGCTCAGTCACCGACAGTTACCTCTCCTATGCCGG
>NZ_JASJVC010000304.1:0-273 GCF_035019905.1 Sphingomonas sp. 10B4
GTATACGACGGAAGTTTTTCCCAAATTACGTGCGGCTGGCTGGAATGGTTATTGGATTGATGCAGCTTCTAGTTTGCGTATGGAAGATGATGCTGTGATCGTGCTCGATCCAGTCAATCTGGACGTGATTAAGTCTGCATTGAATCGAGGAGTTAAAAACTACATTGGCGGTAACTGCACTGTGTCTTGTATGTTGATGGGCCTGGGTGGTCTGTTTCAGCATGATTTGGTCGATTGGATGTCCTCAATGACTTATCAGGCGGCCTCTGGTGG
>NZ_JASJVC010000305.1:0-273 GCF_035019905.1 Sphingomonas sp. 10B4
GTTAAAGACCTATCTGGAAAAAAATCAATATGAGGTCAAGCTGGCACATAACGGTGAATCATTTTTGGCCGAGTTTCACCGCTACGCAGATGAATTATCTTTGGTCATTTTAGATGTGATGCTGCCGGATACGGACGGGTTTGCATTGTGCAAAGTGGTGAGAAATCGCTCCAACGTTCCCGTGATTATGCTCACAGCCAGTTCGGACGAGACTGATCGCATTGTTGGCTTAGAGCTAGGGGCAGATGACTATATTTCTAAGCCGTATAGCCC
>NZ_JASJVC010000306.1:0-273 GCF_035019905.1 Sphingomonas sp. 10B4
GTCGAGGATACCGAAGAAGCGCGCCAAGAAATCATGGGGCAGGGCGGTCGGCCGATACAGGTGATCGAAGGTCCGCTGATGGATGGCATGAATATCGTCGGTGATCTGTTCGGACAGGGCAAGATGTTTCTGCCGCAGGTGGTGAAATCAGCGCGTGTGATGAAGCAGGCGGTGGCCCATCTGGTGCCGTTCATCGAAGAAGAAAAACGCCGCAGTGGTGATACCAAGGCCAAGGGTAAGATCGTCATCGCCACGGTCAAGGGTGATGTGCAT
>NZ_JASJVC010000307.1:0-272 GCF_035019905.1 Sphingomonas sp. 10B4
TATTACAAATACCGATGTTATCTACGTGGGTATAACCGCTGATAGCACGGGTAATTTATACACGATAGCTAGAGATTCCTCTAACCTGAATACGATTCTTAAAATCACACCAACCGGCATTGCCAGTTCTGTGTCTGTGCCGAGCAATGACTCTAGATCTTACGGCATCTCAGTAGATGCAACGGGCAATATCATTTTTGCGAACCAGCAATCAGGGACGATTAGCAAAATTAGTCCTGCGGGTGCGGCCACCGTGTTGGCCGGGGCGGCAG
>NZ_JASJVC010000308.1:0-272 GCF_035019905.1 Sphingomonas sp. 10B4
GTGAGCATGACAACGACAATATTAAGCTTGCACCGCGATCCGTATGATCGACTGGTGTTACGGAATGAAGCCGGTGAAGTGTTTGAGGCTGTGAGCCCGGTGCGCGCTTTTCCTATCCAGTCGCCGTTGGAACATATTTCACTCGTGCTCAGCGATGGGCGCGAGGTGGCTTGGATCGAGGCCTTGTCTGATTTGACCGAAGCGGCGCGTGCCTTGGTATTGGAAGAGTTGGATGGTCGCGAATTCATGCCGGAAATCGAGCACATCAGTAG
>NZ_JASJVC010000309.1:0-272 GCF_035019905.1 Sphingomonas sp. 10B4
GGCTTCGGTTTGTGCGGTATCCCGGAAGCCTTGATCGCCGCCTTGCGCGATAGCGGTGTGCAACAATTGACAGCGATTTCGAACAATGCTGGCGTCGATGGTTTCGGCCTCGGTCAGTTACTCACTACGCGTCAGATAAAAAAAATGATTGCCTCCTATGTAGGCTAAAACAAAGAGTTCGAGCGCCAGTACTTGGCCGGTGAACTCGAACTCGAATTCACCCCACAAGGCACGCTGGCAGAAAAACTGCGCGCCGGTGGGGCCGGTATTCC
>NZ_JASJVC010000310.1:0-272 GCF_035019905.1 Sphingomonas sp. 10B4
GGCGTGCGCGCTCTAATGCGGCAAGATCCCGATATCATTATGGTGGGTGAGATCCGTGATTTACAAACGGCTGAAATGGCCATCCAGGCAGCATTGACCGGGCATCTGGTGCTATCAACCTTACATACCAATGACGCGCCATCCGCCATTATGCGTCTGCTGGAATTAGGCGTTCCCTATTATCTACTGGAGGCAACCATCATCGGGATTCTGGCGCAACGACTGGTGCGAACGCTATGCTCGCATTGCAAATCAGGTGATGGTGAAATAGC
>NZ_JASJVC010000311.1:0-272 GCF_035019905.1 Sphingomonas sp. 10B4
GTTATCTACAACGGATTTAGACCAAGTTGTTGAAAGTTGCGATTTCAAGATGCTTGTTTTTTCAAGCAGTTGCAAACCTTTATTCACACCGGCGATCGTTTGTGTAGACCAAGGTGCTGACAAATTGTCGGTGATGCTCCTATGGCTAGCGACTAGCTTTAATGCTACTTGCATCGAACTTACCAGACGACGCGCATCGGAATGAAGAGCGAAGCGCCAATCGCGGCCTGCTGCTGCAGAAAAAAGTGTCGACAAAACAGCAAGAGCATGTC
>NZ_JASJVC010000312.1:0-272 GCF_035019905.1 Sphingomonas sp. 10B4
GTATAGGAGATATTCGCAAAAACCATATTAGTTGCCGCGCATCAACATGGTGCAATGGCATATAGCCAGGCTGGGGGATTTTTCTCAGATGGTGTGCAAATGCTGGCTGCACCGCACTATTGGCGTGCTTTTTATCCGAGTTGGTGCAAGATAAAAAGTGAAAGTCGCAGAGTAAATATTGTTGGAGTGTGTGTGAATTACGCACAGATTGCGTAAAGCTGGCGCGCTAACAAGTCGGTCTTAAGTCGCTACTAACTAGACACTAAGTAGAT
>NZ_JASJVC010000313.1:0-271 GCF_035019905.1 Sphingomonas sp. 10B4
ACTATGCAGCCCTTGAGAACCTGGATATGGTTGCATGACTCAAACCAAATAGCCTCCAGGAAACCCGGGACGGTTCACTGCCCGGTTTGACAAGGGGGTGGGTAATTACCCCTCTGACCGCGTGACGTCGAACGTCTCAATTTTGCTTAACCGCTGCATCATCCCTTGTTGGTCCGTCGTATGTCGCTAAAGTCCGTATGAATGACGCAGTGATTCTGCATAAGGGAACGCGATTTTGAAAAGGTCTCCGGCAAGTCGCTCGGCTTGGCAT
>NZ_JASJVC010000314.1:0-271 GCF_035019905.1 Sphingomonas sp. 10B4
GCCGATGCCGGCGCTGCCGCAGAGTTTCTCAGTGCCTCCCCCAGCATTGCAGAAATGCGATCTTCATTGCAATTGAGCGCCAGCCGTTTCGCTCCCGACCGGCACAACATGCAAACAGCATCGCTAGACGGCTACATCAGCATGCAGCGCAACGATGTGATTTTACTTAGAATCAATCAAAATCATTACCGCTATCTCGGCGAACAAGCTTGGTGCGATGTGCCGGCCGACGGCGATTGCTTCTATCGTGCGCTGCTGCGCGGCCTCGGGT
>NZ_JASJVC010000315.1:0-271 GCF_035019905.1 Sphingomonas sp. 10B4
TGATCACCCTGCAATTCGTGGAATTTATTGGCGACCACGGCTTGCGCTTGCAGCTTTTCCAGATTGGCATTAAGCTCACGCAAAATGTCATCGACCCGCACCAAATTTTCGTGGGTGTCGTGAATCCGGTTTTCGGTTTCGCGCCGCCGCTCTTTATAGCGTGATACGCCGGCCGCTTCTTCTAAAAAGATGCGCAGTTCTTCCGGGCGCGCTTCGATGATGCGCGAAATCATGCCTTGGCCGATGATGGCGTAAGCGCGCGGACCTAAGC
>NZ_JASJVC010000316.1:0-271 GCF_035019905.1 Sphingomonas sp. 10B4
GCATAGATGTGGTTGATGCTGCCCTGTATCAGTTGGGCGAAGCGCGGGTTGAGCGGTCGCAGCGGATTAAATGGATCGGCCAACCAGGTCGTGGTGGTGCCGGCCGTGTGGATGCCGAGCTTGTCGATGGCTTTGTCAGCTGTCGGCAAGATGGCGAACACGCCGATCGAGCCGGTGATGCTGGCTTCATCCGCGATGACTTCATCGGACGCCATGGAAATCCAGTAACCGCCGGAAGCGGCCAGATTCCCCATCGAGACCACCACCGGTT
>NZ_JASJVC010000317.1:0-271 GCF_035019905.1 Sphingomonas sp. 10B4
TCCGACAAGGGCGGATCCAAGGCGATCACCGAATTCGGCGGAACCTACGCCGAGGTCGGCCCGGCGACCGCCGCGGCCGATGCCCAGGTCAGCTTCATCAACACGCTCACCCAGCAGGGAGTCGGCGCGATCATCATCTCCGCCGACGACCCCACGGCGATCGGCAGCGCCCTCAACGAGGCCCGAGCGGCCGGCACCAAGGTCGTCACCTTCGACTCGGACACCGACCCGCAGTACCGCGACCTGTACATCAACCAGGCCACGGCCGACG
>NZ_JASJVC010000318.1:0-271 GCF_035019905.1 Sphingomonas sp. 10B4
TTTCATGCCTTCGACGAATTCCGCTGAAAAGCCGATCAAAGAACTGCGCGGTAATTCCAATTCTTTCAAACCTTGATAAGTGAAGGCGATATTCACGGTCCACGGTGGTGCCGGCACTTCATCGGCACCGGTGCCCCAGGCCACGGCCGTAGTGACACGTGCGGTGATGGCGGCGACAAAACTGCGCGCGCGTGCCGCATGGCGAATGTTGAGAAAAACATAGCGGGCTTTCGGGTAGCCGAAGCGTCCATAAGCGCGCAGTACATTGGCT
>NZ_JASJVC010000319.1:0-271 GCF_035019905.1 Sphingomonas sp. 10B4
GCCCTTGCCGGTCAAATCACTGGGAAAAATTCTCGGCTACATGCCGTCGACAGAACGCGTCGGCATTGTCATTGCAGCCCCGAATCCCTACATTTTGTCGGTTGACGCCGTCGATGGCACGGCCGATCTGGTCATCAAACCACTGACCTGCATCAGCACGCCCGGCATCACCGGCACGGCTCGTTCGGCCGAGGGCGAATTGGTACTCGTCATCAGTTTGTGCTTCCTGATCGATGGCTGCAAGGTACGTGAAATGATGAGCGTCTAGTTT
>NZ_JASJVC010000320.1:0-271 GCF_035019905.1 Sphingomonas sp. 10B4
TCGCCATCCGGCAAAATAATACTGATAAATTGCTTACCCAAGTCACGTAAATGTTGCTCAATTTTTGCTAAATAAAGAGGCGCGACCACCGTGTTAGTCACGATCGCGACGCGATCACCGGGTATATGCTGAGACAAAATTGACCGGTCAGACAAAACCGATTGCCCGATCAATATGGGATAACTGCGTTCAGCCAAATTGACATTCAGCGTTTGGAATAGTTGTTGATGCTGCATAGAGAAGCTGGATTGATTTGATGAGGCGGCACTCT
>NZ_JASJVC010000321.1:0-233 GCF_035019905.1 Sphingomonas sp. 10B4
CCCCCCCCCCCCCCCCCCCCCCCCCCCCCCCCCCCCCCCCCCCTTTTTTTTTTCACGCACAACCGATGTGTATAAGAGACAGGTGTAGATGATGTTGAAGATGCTGCCGTTATTCTGTGCCAGCGGCGTTGCGTAGGAACTGCGCCGCGGTGTCGCTCAATGACGGCTATTATTCGGGCAAGTTCAACTGGGTTTCCGGTACACCTGTCTCTTATACACATCTGACGCTGCCG
>NZ_JASJVC010000322.1:0-270 GCF_035019905.1 Sphingomonas sp. 10B4
TACAACTCCTGCCCTTCCCTCGCCTGTTGCTGCGCATTCGGTAAGCCGGTGGCGCGCCAGTATTCGGTAAAGGCGACATCGACATAATTGAGGTAATTGCCGTTGAATACCACGGCCTGCATGTCGACTTCCGACCAGCGCACCCGCAGCGCGTGAAAAAAAGTAAAGTCTTGGCGTGCCATGCGAGCTCTCCTATTCGCTCAAGAAGCGCCGTATCAGCGTGTTGACGCGCTGCGGCTGCTCATGAATGATCCAATGACTGCCTTCGGG
>NZ_JASJVC010000323.1:0-270 GCF_035019905.1 Sphingomonas sp. 10B4
TTGCAAAGCGACGCAAATTAGTCTCGTACAGATAAGGTAAAGCAGCAATGATTTTAAACGCCTGATCTGGCGGAATAAAAAAATCATTCGCAGTTTTATCGCCAACGATAATATCAATCTTAACGCCACGTTTTAAGGCGCGATTGATTTCTCTGGTGACCGCTAAAGGAAAATTGAAATAAGGCGTACAAATTGTAATCTGATGCTTGCTTGCAGCGAGCAACTGGCAGATCACTTTATTGAGTGGATTATTTTTACCAACGCCAACTA
>NZ_JASJVC010000324.1:0-270 GCF_035019905.1 Sphingomonas sp. 10B4
GCTTCGATCTGCGTGATCTACGGTCATGGCGGCGAGCAGGTACTCAGTCGCGTGGCGGCCGATGATTTGCGCTTTGCCAAACAAGAGCCGCAACTCGGCACCGGCCACGCCGTCGCGCAAGCACTGCCGCTGCTCGACCTCAGCATGCCAACCATGATTTTGTATGGCGATGTGCCGCTCACCAGCGCGGCCACGCTGCGCCGCCTGATGGCCGTGGCAGGGGAGGACAAACTGGCGATTTTAACCGCCCACATGGCCGACCCGACCGGC
>NZ_JASJVC010000325.1:0-270 GCF_035019905.1 Sphingomonas sp. 10B4
GCTTGCGAGCTGGGTTTGGCTGGGTCGTAATCGTCAAACAACATCCCCGTGCCATCGACATCGAGAAACCAACTGTTGTAGTGGCTGAGTGCTTGAATTTCCGGCACGCGCTTTTCCATCAAGGGACGTACGCAGCTCGGATTTGTGTACACGCCCAGCCCTCGAAAACCGGTTTCACGCTGACCATTTTTTTTCATAATGCCGCAACGGCTAAATGCATCTTGCCCTAATTGCGCGCTCAACCAGCTTTGACTGTCGTTACCGTCGGGC
>NZ_JASJVC010000326.1:0-270 GCF_035019905.1 Sphingomonas sp. 10B4
AAGCGCACGCGCTTTCGGCCGGTCGGCATCAGATCACACTCGAATGCGACGGCCCCGATATCCGCGGCAGTACCGATGAAATCCGCAGCGCCCTGACCAATTTGGTAACCAATGCCATCCGCTATACCCCTGAGCACGGGCAGATACAATTACTCTGGCAAATGACCGAAGCGGGACCGAAATTCAGTGTGCGCGATAATGGCATCGGTATCAGTCCCAACCATATCTCCCGCTTAACCGAGCGCTTTTACCGAGTCGATAAGAGTCGTT
>NZ_JASJVC010000327.1:0-270 GCF_035019905.1 Sphingomonas sp. 10B4
GCCAAAAGCATGCGGGAATGACGAGTCTGCGGCATGCGGGAATGTTTGCCCGGCAATGTGTACCATTCCCTTCGTACGCGCGAGTACGCCCAACAAATGCCACAATTTTTTGCACAAAAAAAACGCAAGCCTTGTTCAGGCTTGCGTTGATTTCACTGAACTGCTGTGTGCAAAAACTACGCCAACAGTTTTTTCTCTAAAGCTACACGTGTCGCTTCCAATTCGGCCGGCAGGTGATAGGCGAGTTTTTCAAACAATTCTGTATGCAAG
>NZ_JASJVC010000328.1:0-270 GCF_035019905.1 Sphingomonas sp. 10B4
GGCATACGCAGGTCCAGGTAAGTTACAAGGCATCGTTGAATACTTGATGGCGATGATCCCGAGCACGATTTTCGATGCCTTCGCCAAGGGCGACATTCTGCAAATTTTAGTCGTTGCGGTACTGTTTGGTTTTGCTTTGCATCGCTTTGGCGGTCGCGGTACTCTGGTGTTTGAAATGGTCGAAAAGACTTCCCATGTCTTGTTCGTGATTGTTGGTTATATCATGAAGGCAGCCCCAATCGGCGCTTTCGGTGCGATGGCATTCACCAT
>NZ_JASJVC010000329.1:0-270 GCF_035019905.1 Sphingomonas sp. 10B4
TTAGGTATTTTTGTCACCGACATGACCGACGCGCAAAAGAAAGAATTGCCAGGCGCCAGCGGTGTGGTTATCGATTCTGTTGAAGGCCCCGCAGCGCAAGCAGGTCTGCAACAGGGTGACATCATCCTGACCTTGAATAATGTCGATGTCAAAGATGCTAAGCAATTCGCTGCTATGGTCGCAAAACTTGATGCGAAAAAAGCTGCTGTCTTGTTAGTCCGCCGGGACAATATTTCTAAGTTCATCCCGATTCGTCCTGCTGCTCAGTAA
>NZ_JASJVC010000330.1:0-269 GCF_035019905.1 Sphingomonas sp. 10B4
TCGCATGATTTACAAAGGTAATGGCTACCTCGTCCTTACCCAGATTGCTATGGAGATTAAGAGCCTGAGCATTTTTAACCGAGTCTGGCCAGCTTTCAAAATCAAACGAAAACAGTAACTTGAAGCCGTCCCAAAGTCCGTTACCTTTTGGATTGTCAGGATTAAAGAAGCTGGTGCCATCATAGTGATCGGACTTGGGATAGCTTTGTACGGAAGAGCATCCCAGAACCTGGAGCAAAACAATTCCTAGAATAAAACGTATGAAAATC
>NZ_JASJVC010000331.1:0-269 GCF_035019905.1 Sphingomonas sp. 10B4
GGGCGGCAAGACGCTCAGATTGAGGCTGCCAGGCGCGAGGAAACGCGCGGCCACATCCTGCGGCACGGCGTCGAGCGCCATGGCTGGGCGGGCAGCCGGCGCGCCAGTATTCGAAATCGGCTTAATCGGAATCATTTTAATTTCTCGAACAAAACGCGTAGTGCTTGGGCCCGATGTGAGCGTTGATTTTTTTCTGCCGCATCGAGTTCAGCCACGGTTTTCCCTAAATCCGGCAGGTAAAAGTGCGGATCATAGCCGAAGCCATTGCT
>NZ_JASJVC010000332.1:0-269 GCF_035019905.1 Sphingomonas sp. 10B4
TCGCAACGAGGTGCGCACCGGCCATATCTTGACGCTGGAAGACCCGATCGAGTACCTGTTCCGCAGCAAGAAATCAATTGTTAATCAACGCGAAATCGGCAGCGATTCCGAGAGTTTGAAAACAGCACTGAAAAATTCGCTGCGCCAAGCGCCAGACTGCATACTCATCGGTGAAATCCGCGATCTCGAGACCATGATGGCCGCCATCGCCTACGCCCAATCAGGGCATCTGGTGTTGGCAACCTTGCATGCGAATAATAGTTACCAAG
>NZ_JASJVC010000333.1:0-269 GCF_035019905.1 Sphingomonas sp. 10B4
GAGCTCTTTTGTGAGCAGGCCGCCTGTATGTTCAACATTCGCAGCCCCATATTGTTCTAACAATACCCTTGTCGCGTAGTCGGTGACTTTGCTCCAAGAAAGGATCGCGGCGCTCGGAAGATTCAATTGCACTAAAGTAGTCAGCGCACGATGGCGGTGTTGAGTTATTTATTTATGAGTTTGCCTCCGTGCTATAGTGCGGCCTCTTTTCGCTGGCGGCAGTGGGTTGGCAAAGGAAGTGGCGAAACAGGTAAGTTGTTTTAATAGTG
>NZ_JASJVC010000334.1:0-269 GCF_035019905.1 Sphingomonas sp. 10B4
TCGTTAGGAGTCTACAATGGCAAAAGGCAAGTTTGAGCGGACCAAGCCGCACGTGAATGTGGGCACGATTGGCCACGTTGACCATGGCAAGACCACGTTGACAGCGGCGATAGCAACCGTGCTGTCGAAAAAATTCGGCGGCGAAGCCAAGGCCTACGATCAGATTGATGCAGCGCCGGAAGAAAAAGCGCGCGGCATCACGATCAACACCGCACACGTTGAATATGAAACAGCAAACCGTCACTACGCCCACGTTGACTGCCCAGGCC
>NZ_JASJVC010000335.1:0-269 GCF_035019905.1 Sphingomonas sp. 10B4
GTTTCAAGTCGCCACTATTTTGTGGCTGATCGCTTGTGTCGGATATGCGGCACAGATTTTGTGGAGAGTGTAACCGTGGCAGCAATCAAACCCGCAATTCCATCCCGCCGCTTTGATGCGGTGATCGTTGGCGCAGGTGGCTCGGGCATGCGTGCTTCCTTGCAATTGGCAGAAGCTGGCCTGAACGTCGCTGTATTGTCTAAAGTATTTCCTACGCGTTCGCACACAGTTGCGGCACAAGGTGGTATCGGCGCGTCACTAGGTAATAT
>NZ_JASJVC010000336.1:0-269 GCF_035019905.1 Sphingomonas sp. 10B4
GTGTCGCAGCCCAAGTACTGGCTCACGCCGGCTTGAACGGCGACGCTATTGCCGCCATTGGCATCACCAATCAGCGCGAAACGACCATCGTCTGGGATCGTGCCAGCGGCCGGCCTATCTATCCCGCCATCGTCTGGCAAGACCGCCGTACCGCCGACTACTGCGATGCGCTCAAAGCCCGTGGGCTAGAGGATATGGTGAGGGCTAAAACCGGTTTGCCGGTCGATGCCTATTTTTCCGCTACCAAGATCAATTGGATTCTCGATCAT
>NZ_JASJVC010000337.1:0-269 GCF_035019905.1 Sphingomonas sp. 10B4
GGGGTTGTAGCCGGGCCTGGTATTCCCCAAGGGCGCGGTGTATGGGTGGGGGGTGTACGTGTGGGGGGGGGTGGTGGGGTCTATTATGGCGGGGGGCGCCTAGTTAATAAAAATCTTTGCCTACTTGCGGGGGGGGCGGGGGTCGAACCGGCGGTTAAAAAATTTTAAACTCTTCAACCATTTTTTTTCCGGGCTTTTTTTGGTTGGGGGCCCTATTTTCCGGCAACAAAAACTGTGCCCCGGGCCACAAATTTACTAAACGCGCCCGC
>NZ_JASJVC010000338.1:0-268 GCF_035019905.1 Sphingomonas sp. 10B4
GGGCTCAGTTTCAGCGTTGGCGATGGTCAGCGCGATCAAGTGACGATACGCGGCTTCACGGCGATTCTCGATCAGTATGTCGATGGCGTGCGTGACGATGCGTTTTACTACCGCGACTTGTCCAACATTGAACGCATCGAAGTACTCAAGGGTCCGGCCTCGGTTTTATATGGGCGTGGTTCAGCCGGCGGCATGATCAACCGAATTTCTAAAAAGCCGACCACGGCCGCGCGCGCCGAATGGTCGGCCACCTTAGGATCACATGGCC
>NZ_JASJVC010000339.1:0-268 GCF_035019905.1 Sphingomonas sp. 10B4
GTTGCAAGAACCATTTCGCATAGATGCGGTTGATGTCGCCCGAAGTCAACACATTGCTGATCGCTGTATCGACAGCTTTCTTGAAAGCAGGATCATCTTTGCGCAGCATGATGCCGTATGGTTCAACCGACAAAGCTTCTTTGCTGATTTCGTAATCGCTTGGCGCCTTGGAATTGGCAGCCAAGGAAGCGAGCAAAATATCATCCATCACGAAAGCGACGGCACGACCGGTTTCTACCATCAGAAAGGCTTCCGCATGGTCTTTGGC
>NZ_JASJVC010000340.1:0-234 GCF_035019905.1 Sphingomonas sp. 10B4
GTTTTCTGCTCGCGCGCGAACCGGCGACGCAGAAAATCGTGCTCAATCAGTAGTGCAACTGCGCCTGCTGCGCGATCAGCGCAGTTTTTTCGCCACTTCGGCAATCCGTTGGCCAAATAATTTCGCTGTTTCCAAATCGCCCGGCAAAGGTCCTTCTTGCGGCGACGCATCGGATGGCGACTGCGTCATCAAACCGCTGAAGCTACCCAAATAATTGATGTCGTTGCGTTGCGG
>NZ_JASJVC010000341.1:0-233 GCF_035019905.1 Sphingomonas sp. 10B4
TCGAAGAAGTGATCGCCATGGCACGTACAGCACTCGAACCTGGCGCGATCCTCATTGATCATACGACGAACTCAATACCGTAGGACTAAAGTATCTGCACTGTCCCGTGTTTATGGGGCCGCCGGCTGCGCGCAATGCGCAAGGTTCAATGATGGTTGCCGGTCCAAGCGAACTGTTCGAAGCGGTCAAAGAGGAGCTAGCTAATATGACCGGGCGCTTAGTTTATATGGGCG
>NZ_JASJVC010000342.1:0-233 GCF_035019905.1 Sphingomonas sp. 10B4
GCGTAACGCGCCGTGATCCGCGCCGCTTTCCCGGCCGCGCCCCGGTTTCCGAGCCGGAAAGCCGTTGGGGGTAATCTCGGTGCATGCACCGTTCGGCGTGCTCGATTTCGATGGTCCGAGTGCACCGCCAAGTCGCTTCGGGCGCTTGATCTACAGCCGCGTCGGCGTGTATCCTGGTTCGCTCGGCAACTACAGCGGCGTGCACAAAGATATTCGGGTAGTGACGATAGAGT
>NZ_JASJVC010000343.1:0-233 GCF_035019905.1 Sphingomonas sp. 10B4
TTCCAAGAGTATTTTCGTCAAGGCATCAAAGGCGTAATCGCCCGCCCGTTCAATCACATTGGTGCGCAAGACAGATCGCCTTGATCGAATCAGGCCAGCAAGTACCAGTGCTTAAGGTGGGTAATCTCGAAGCAAGCCGAGACTTTCTCGACGTTCAGGATGTCTGTAGCGCCTATCTCGCCGTATTGACGTTAGCCGGCAGCCGCGACTACCCACGCTGCATGAATATAGCC
>NZ_JASJVC010000344.1:0-233 GCF_035019905.1 Sphingomonas sp. 10B4
GAAATAATGAAACCTGACCCGACCCCTCGAGGTACTTCTTCGAGTTGCGGTGCGGGCTTTTTACCTCGGAAAATCGGCGCAACAGCTCTTGCATTTCCTCGTCTTCGCTACCGTCCTGCGCTTGCACCACTTTGGCACGCTCAGTCGTGCGTATGTTGACAACAGCCGGCCCGGTACGGTCAACGATGTCGGCAAAATCTGGCAAACCAATCACTGCAGGTGCCGCGTAAGCG
>NZ_JASJVC010000345.1:0-233 GCF_035019905.1 Sphingomonas sp. 10B4
GTACGGGTGGCGGCATCGCGAAACGCGATCGCCACGGCGTCGCCGCTGCGGCTGATGCCGGCGTGACGGATTGCAAACCTTGCACGCGCTTATTGAGCACGGCTTTGGTATCGACTTGCATGAGAAAATGCACACCGCCACGCAGATCGAGCCCGAGATACATAGGCAGGGCATTGAGACTTTGCATCCACTTCGGCGTATTCGAGAGCAAATTGAACGCCACCGTGTAGGTC
>NZ_JASJVC010000346.1:0-233 GCF_035019905.1 Sphingomonas sp. 10B4
GCACCGGCCTGATGAGCGCTCAAACCGGACTGTTGTTCGGCATACAGAAACAATTGATTAACGGCGGCCGCAGATAATGCCGTCCGCTGCAAGCACGGCGCGCCGCCAAATAACTATGGATGTCGGCACCACGAAAGCCGTAAATCGATTGTTTCGGGTCGCCGATCAGGAATAAGCCCAACTCGGGCAGATTGCTTTGCACCTGATACAGCGCATCAAAAATTGCATATTGC
>NZ_JASJVC010000347.1:0-233 GCF_035019905.1 Sphingomonas sp. 10B4
CCTTAACTCTGTTGCTGGCGATTTTCGCTGCCATCACCAGTGCCTTTCTGATTTCAGGTGAACTGGCACGGTCACCGAGGGGAATTTTTCGCCGCGTCCCATCGTCGCCAGCAGTGATGAACTCGGCAGCCTGACGCAGTCGTTCAATACCATGACGCGCCAATTATTCGATGCCCGCGCCGCCGTCGAAAAAAACCGCAGCGAACTCGAAAATGCCAAAGCCTATCTCGAAT
>NZ_JASJVC010000348.1:0-233 GCF_035019905.1 Sphingomonas sp. 10B4
GGAGTGATCTGATGCCTCTTCCAGCAAAAAATCAGGCTGGCGATCGTCATCATCATCCAGATCGGGGGTGCTGGCATTGTACGTTCAAACTCTCCACGAACGAGAGACAAAGCGCTACACTTCCGGTATTTCACCCAATAACAATCAAGAGCACTCTTATGCACCTCGACGAACCCCTCAGCGACAAAGAATTTAACGAACTGGACAAATTTTTGATGTCCGACCGTGTAGGC
>NZ_JASJVC010000349.1:0-233 GCF_035019905.1 Sphingomonas sp. 10B4
GTGTAAGTCAGGCCGTCCGCAGAAATGTCCCAATGCTCGGCTAAGCTGGGTACCACCTTGCCGTTCTGTCGGCTGATGCGTTGGTGGTGGTCAGCGAGTTGTATTGCACCACGTCAAAGCCTTCAGGGCTGGCTTCGGTGCAAACGCTGAGCTGAGTCGCCGCCTGAGCCCATAACGGGCATAGCAACGGGGCGAGCAGAAGGGGTAAGGTAGCAAGGCGCATGGCTATATTC
>NZ_JASJVC010000350.1:0-267 GCF_035019905.1 Sphingomonas sp. 10B4
GCCTTATTGGCAAGCCCTGATACACAGGTTGCGGCAAATAAGCGCCTGGTGTATGACTTTTGGCGTGAGGTATTTGAGGGGGGACATATGGATCTGGCGGATAAATATCTGACCGAATCATATATTCAGCACAATCCGAATGTGGCGTCAGGACGCGCTGCGTTTGTCGATTTTTTCTCTAAATTTACCAAACCATCCCCGATTGCTGCGCAGATCAAAGCACCACTTGTGTCCATCGTTGGCGATGGCGATATGGTCGTTCTTAGT
>NZ_JASJVC010000351.1:0-267 GCF_035019905.1 Sphingomonas sp. 10B4
GATTTCAATTGGAACACCGCTTGCAATAGCATGTGTAGCGGATGTATGCCTGAGCCAGTGTGTACTAGCCATCGTCAGGTGTTTTGCACCTTCAGGTGATATTTTTGCAAATTCTTTTGCAACGCTTTTGAAAAATTTAACAAGTGATCGATAAATTTGACTCTTGGCCATTACCCCATTTGTTTTGCGCTTATCATCGACTGCGTTGAGTTTGTTGAGATGTGGTGAAGAGTCCATCAGGAAGTCAATTAATGGAACCTCTTCAGG
>NZ_JASJVC010000352.1:0-266 GCF_035019905.1 Sphingomonas sp. 10B4
CCTCGCTTTGCTCGCGGCTGGCGTTGGCGATCTCACCAACGATCTGCGTCACCTGATGCACATTGTCCACCATGGTGCTCATGGTGGTGCCGGCGCGCTCGACTAACTCGGTACCGAGTCGTATCTTGCCGACCGAATCATCGATCAGCACTTTGATTTCCTTGGCCGCCGCCGCCGAGCGCTGCGCCAAATTGCGTACCTCGGAAGCCACCACCGCGAAGCCGCGCCCCTGCTCGCCCGCGCGCGCCGCCTCAACCGCCGCGTTG
>NZ_JASJVC010000353.1:0-266 GCF_035019905.1 Sphingomonas sp. 10B4
GTACCGACCTGATCACAAGCAGGAAGAACGGCGCCTTGATCCACTGCGACTAAAGCGTATCGATCTTCATTCGGGGAGACTCGCCAAGCGGCGATCCATGAATCGCCCAACTGACCGGCCAATGACGCGGCGAGTGAGTACATACCTTTCACTGCGCCATCATTGTGAGCGACAAATCCGGCTTGAATGATGGTCTTAGCGGGCCGGATAGCCACGATATCCATCATTTCTTTACGACCGAACTGGCGAGCCTCACGCATATAGCC
>NZ_JASJVC010000354.1:0-266 GCF_035019905.1 Sphingomonas sp. 10B4
GTGGTGTGACGGAAGAAAATTATCAATTCAAAGCTCAACGCAAATTTGGCAGTGATACCGTAGTGACCGTGTTTTCAACTTACAACACGATTCAAAGTTATGTTCCTGATAAAGGTGGCGTCACCCTGAGTCAGGTTGCTCAATTTGGAAAAAACTATGCCCTAAATAATGACCCTACCAGCCAAAATTATTACGGTTATAACTTCAACAATAAAACGACGGATTTTGACTATATCCGCGTGCAATCCAAGTTGGCTGGCTGGGGT
>NZ_JASJVC010000355.1:0-266 GCF_035019905.1 Sphingomonas sp. 10B4
GCCAATGAAGGCGCGATCAAACTGGCCCGCAAGTGGGGGCAATTGCACCGCAACGGCGCGTTTGAAATCATCACCTTCGACCATAGTTTTCATGGTCGCACCCTGGCCACCATGTCGGCCTCCGGCAAACCGGGCTGGGATACGCTGTTTGCGCCGCAAGTCAGTGGTTTTCCGAAAGCCGATCTCAATGACATCGCCTCGGTAGAAAATTTGATCAGCGACAAAACCGTTGCCGTCATGCTCGAACCGATACAAGGTGAAGGCGG
>NZ_JASJVC010000356.1:0-266 GCF_035019905.1 Sphingomonas sp. 10B4
GACGGGGAACACCGCATACCCTGGCGATTTTGCCGCTTCTGGCGACTTACAAAGTACCACTCATCGCGCCGAGCACCGGCGCGTTGGCACTGCGGCAACCGGTCAACCATTGGGTTTTCCATATCCGCGCCGATTACAAGGATGAAGTGAGCAAGATCATCGAACAATTTACCACCATCGGCATCAAGGCTATCGGCATTGTGCATGTGGATGACAGCTTTGGTCAGGATGGCCTGGCCGGATTCAATCAGGCACTTGCTTTACAT
>NZ_JASJVC010000357.1:0-266 GCF_035019905.1 Sphingomonas sp. 10B4
AACGGGTTTGGGGCTCGTCCGGGGCTGCGTCGCGCTGGGGGCGGGGGCCTACCAGCTTAATCCCCAACACAAATCGTGCACAATGTTGCGCCAAGCTGTAGCCCCTACCGCCGCCGTATTGTTGTGGGGGGCTTGGGCGGCCGGCCGAAGGTGTCTGATAAGCCCCTCGAGCCCCCGCGCGCCGGCTGCGATAAGCGCACTGGTCGCGGCGGCAACAGCCCGGGTTAAATAGGCCGAGATGCGCCGCCGCGCCACGCGCCGGAAGG
>NZ_JASJVC010000358.1:0-265 GCF_035019905.1 Sphingomonas sp. 10B4
GGCCAAGCCACCACCCTTGTAAGCCTATTGATCGCTGAGCGTCATGGTCTGACTACCGTTCCAGCGCGTACCCGGTGCCAAGACCACCGGCTGACGGACGATGGCGGCTTCCACGCAGAGCATACGCTGTTCTTCGCCGGCTGCCAGATCCGGCAGTTTGACCGCAGCATCGGCTCCGGGGTTCCATACCACCGCATCAGTAAAACCGCTGCTCTCGATGTGCAACTGCTGCTGCTGCGCTTGTTCCAGCCGCAGCGGCTGGGTC
>NZ_JASJVC010000359.1:0-265 GCF_035019905.1 Sphingomonas sp. 10B4
GATAATTGGCGATAAAATTCACCGACTTTTTGGCGGCTGCGGATTTGCGCATTGGCGGCGCGAATACGAAAGGAAAGTAATTGCAATAAATTGCGCGCCACACCATTCGATTCATCGATTAGCCGCCACAAAATTTCTGCCTCGAGCACCAGCAAATCGCTGTCGACCAAGGCAGAAATCGTGGCGGAATGGATTTCTTCATCGAGTACCGAAATTTCGCCAACGCACTCGCCGGGCAAATATTGCGTGATCGAATTTTCAATGT
>NZ_JASJVC010000360.1:0-265 GCF_035019905.1 Sphingomonas sp. 10B4
GCGGTGAATTGCTCTTTGCAATAGTCCATCAACTGATCCACCGTCAAAGTCGGATCCCGGCGCACCACGAACAATTTGACCGCCTCGCCCGAATTGGCATCCGGTACGCCGATGCAAGCACACTCAAGCACGCCCGGATGCATGGCGACCACGCCCTCGATTTCATTCGGATAGACATTAAAGCCGGAAACCAAAATCATATCTTTCTTACGATCGACGATCGTGGTGTAACCGCGAAAATCCATAATACCGATGTCACCAGTCT
>NZ_JASJVC010000361.1:0-265 GCF_035019905.1 Sphingomonas sp. 10B4
GTACAAAATCTGCGTGACATTGTCGGCCGTGGCATTGCTGCGCGCGACTTCGATGGTTTGCGGATCATTGAGGAAGCTGGCCGCCAGCCGTTTGATTTCGGGTGAAAAAGTCGCCGAAAACATCAGGTTCTGTCTTTGCTTAGGCAAGAGATTGATGATGCGTTGCAAATCAGGCAAGAAACCCATGTCGAGCATGCGATCAGCCTCATCCATCACTAAAATCTGTGTCTGCGACAAGTTAATGGTTTTTTGCTGCACATGATCG
>NZ_JASJVC010000362.1:0-264 GCF_035019905.1 Sphingomonas sp. 10B4
GTAGAAAGTGGCTTGTTCACCTTCATCGGTGCTACTACCGAAAATCCCTCGTTTGAAGTCAATAGCGCGCTGTTATCCCGTGCTTCTGTGTATGTTCTCAAATCGCTGACTGACGCTGATCTGGAGGCGATGATAGACAGAGCTTGTGAGCGTGAATTGGATGGCTTGCAATTTCATCCCGATGCCAAGGCAAGTTTGATTAGCAGTGCCGATGGCGATGGTCGAAAATTATTAAACAACCTCGATATCGTGGCACGTGCTGCC
>NZ_JASJVC010000363.1:0-264 GCF_035019905.1 Sphingomonas sp. 10B4
TGTCAGCATAGCGTGTTGTAATGAGATGCTTGTGGCAACATAAAAAAATGGCAAATGCACCGGCAGCAGCAAATGGGTATCGAGCTTCATATTGTGCACTCGGCGCTGCAGTTCCATGCTGCTTTGGCCGAACAGCATCATATACAAATTATCGACGCAGACAACAGTGACAAAAAAAACGAGTAGATAATGCTGACTCATAAAACCGAGAAATTGGCTGTGCTGACTGAGTGCCCACCAAAAAATTCCCTGAGTCACACCATA
>NZ_JASJVC010000364.1:0-264 GCF_035019905.1 Sphingomonas sp. 10B4
CTTGAGCCCGAAGCCAATCAGCCTCTTCGCCACCGCGTCCAAAAATACATGGATCACCCCCTTTCAGTCGGACCACGCATTTACCCTGGCGGGCGTAACGCAGCATCAGTCGGTGGATGAACGCTTGCGGCGTAGAGCGACAGCCGCCGCGTTTGCCGACCGCAATGACCCGGGCTGAAGCGCAGTGCTCAAGGATCGCGACGTTGACCAGATCATCGATCAGTACCACATCCGCTTCGCGCAGTGCGCGCACAGCTTTGAGTG
>NZ_JASJVC010000365.1:0-264 GCF_035019905.1 Sphingomonas sp. 10B4
GTGTAGAGATATCGGTCATGGGCCTGATTATCGCCCAGAATGCGCGGCCCGACAAGCTGGCAAGCCGATGTCCTTGCTGCAGTCCATGCCTATCGACACGCCGCCAGCCAAGCCGGGTCTTGACTCAGTTCGTCCAGTTCGGCTTGCTCAAACACCCTTGAGCGGGTATGAAAGGCCTTCCCTTCCGGACCTTCGAGCGACAAGGTGCCGCCGTAACCATCGATGACATCGATGATCAATTGCGTGTGTTTCCAATGCTGATAT
>NZ_JASJVC010000366.1:0-264 GCF_035019905.1 Sphingomonas sp. 10B4
GATACCTACGAAGCCTACCGGCAGAAATTGGAAACCCTGAAGGCAAGCTATTACCATCAAGCGTTCACGGCACTGCCTCTGTCGCGTCCGCTGTATGTCAGCGATGATCTCAATCTGATCAATTTGGCTTTGGGTTGGTCTGTCGGCCCCTCCGTGTTCAACAGCAGTTCCGAGTTAGTGGCCGGCCCCTTGATTTATCTCATCGACGATCCTATCGGTGGCATCGTGATTGTGACCATCAATACGGCACGCATTGATACCTTG
>NZ_JASJVC010000367.1:0-263 GCF_035019905.1 Sphingomonas sp. 10B4
TTGCGATGATGAAGACTTACGCGAAGCGCAAACCGTGATCCGCATGTGCCAACCACGTCCAGGCAGCAGCTTTGCGCTCAACAGTTCCGACTATGTGGCACCGGACGTGATCGTCAAAAAATCAGCCAATGGCTGGCAAGTTTTACTCAATCAAGACGTGATGCCCAAGCTGCGGGTGAACAATATGTATGCCAATATCATGCGCCAAAATCGCGGTGATACCTGTATGGCACCGCAGTTGCAAGAAGCACGTTGGTTGATCA
>NZ_JASJVC010000368.1:0-263 GCF_035019905.1 Sphingomonas sp. 10B4
GCGTACTTCAGGCAAGGCCGCGCAGCCAGTGGCGAGTATGACTGTACTAATCGTTGCGATGAGATTGAAGATATGAATAAATTTAAGACGAGTATTGCCACGCATGTTTCCCCCAACTGACTCGATTGACTTCATATCGTTAATCTGGGGTGCTCAATGAGCACCCCAGAACTAGATTTTTCTTAAGAAGAAACGGTGACTATTTTAGTCATCGTTTAGTATTAATTTCTTACGATAGTACCGTTATTGACTTGTACTTTATC
>NZ_JASJVC010000369.1:0-263 GCF_035019905.1 Sphingomonas sp. 10B4
GTCCTTGCGTCAGCAAATAATCATTTTGCCAATTCCAGCTATCTAGTTTTAAGTCGGATTTAGAACTGCCAATATAGCTCGCATAGACCTCGGTGTACCAACGTGAAGTTACACCATAGCCAAATCCCAGCTCCGGCCAGATGGTTTGTCCCCGTCCGGGAAAGTTCGTCGTCCAATAGCGGAAATCGACTGACTTCTGGTCTTTGTTGTCGTACACCGACACAAAGTAGTAACCCGGCTCTGCCAATGCCGCTCCATAAGTC
>NZ_JASJVC010000370.1:0-263 GCF_035019905.1 Sphingomonas sp. 10B4
CACGAATACCTGCAATCGTATCAATCCTTCGGTGTACGTTTGCGCGACTTTCAAACCGCCGCACTCGAAGGCTGGGTGCACGAATACCGCGGTGATCTTGGCACCGCGCAGACCGATGTGGTTGGCATGGATGCTTTTTTAGCCGATTTCGATTTGTATTTCGCGAAACTCTTCGATGGTCTGCGCCATGATTCGGGTGATCCGGTGATTTGGGGAGAAAAGGCTTTGGCCCATTATGCGCAATTACGCATTGATGCCCATAC
>NZ_JASJVC010000371.1:0-262 GCF_035019905.1 Sphingomonas sp. 10B4
TGTGTATAAGAGACAGCCGCCATCTCGGCCATCGGGGTGCTCGGTGCCATGGCGCTGCAACTGGCGGCGCTTCGCAGCGTTCAAGACAGCGCCTATCACTCACTCGCCGTCGCCTTGGCCAGCGAAATGGCCGATCACATGCAGGCGAGTCAAATATTGCAGCAGATGCCGCCCGACCTGGCAGCCATCTACACAGACGTGCGACTCGAACCCGACAGCGCTGTTCGTGGCCAAGCGTCTAATCATTGTTACGGCCTTGCTG
>NZ_JASJVC010000372.1:0-218 GCF_035019905.1 Sphingomonas sp. 10B4
AGATGTGTATAAGAGACAGGACCGCGCGTTCGCGGTGCATTTCGGCGAAGTGCGGCCGAGCGCGCCGGTTCAGGTCGCGGCGGTGGTCAAGGCACCCGTCGTGGTCCTGTCTCTTATACACATCTCCGAGCCCACGAGACAAGAGGCAAACTCGGAAGCCCGGAGGTGGTTGAAAAAAAAAAATGGGGGGGGGGGGGGGGGGGGGGGGGGGGGGGGGG
>NZ_JASJVC010000373.1:0-262 GCF_035019905.1 Sphingomonas sp. 10B4
CCGTCAGGCTGATATGGCCTGCACCTTCGGCGCTGATGAAGATCGTTTTGCCTTACATTTCGAGACAAACCAATGGGCCGTCACTCCGGGGCAATCTGCCGTCTTGTATGATGGTGAGGTCTGCTTGGGTGGTGGCATTATCCACGCCGTCGGACTCTGAAACGGAGCGCTGTTGATCACACCGATACACCGCTTGTATGCATTTGCAAGTAGACACAATGTCACAATTTATCTACGCAAGCGCAGCAGACTGGTGTATCGT
>NZ_JASJVC010000374.1:0-262 GCF_035019905.1 Sphingomonas sp. 10B4
GTAGTACAGCAGGTCGATGTATTGCATGAGCGCTATGTGGCCGCAGCGCGCGCCCAGCAGAGTTGAACACAAGCCAAAAAAATTTCATCGGAAGTTTGTATTTTTTGACAGTATGGTTCAGAATCACGTCAAGCTCAGGCCTGAGTTGCAACAATTTTACAGGGACACTATTTTGATCGTTTACGAGTACCCTTTCAACGAGCGCATTCGCACGCTGCTGCGGTTGGAAGACCTGTATGAAAAATTCATATTTTTCTTGCAT
>NZ_JASJVC010000375.1:0-262 GCF_035019905.1 Sphingomonas sp. 10B4
GTGATGGGTGCACTGTTGGCTATTGCCCTATTCATGCAACTGCGCACGCGGAGCTACACGCCCTGGATTTACTGGCTGACGGTCGTACTGCTCAGCGTGGTCGGCACCCAGATTACTGACCTGCTCACCGATGGGCTAGGCGTTAGCCTGTATGTCAGCACGTCGGCATTTTCCGTGGCGCTTGCGGAGATTTTTGCGGCTTGGTTTTGGGTGGAACGCAGCTTGTCTATCCATGAGATTTTCACGCGACGTAGAGAGTTGT
>NZ_JASJVC010000376.1:0-262 GCF_035019905.1 Sphingomonas sp. 10B4
GTTCAAGCCGGAACTGCCCTTCACCCCCGGCAGTGAACTGGCCGGCGTGGTGTATGCCGTCGGTGCTGGCGTCAGCTATCCTAAGGTCGGCGACCGCGTGATCGCCTTCATCGGCCACGGCGCCTTTGCTCAGCAAGTGCTGGCACCAGCCAATGCCGTCATGCCTATGCCGGCGGCGCTCGATTTCCCTACCGCCGCGGCCATCACCCTGACCTACGGCACTTCACATCATGGCGTGATCGACCGCGCCCAACTCAAGGCG
>NZ_JASJVC010000377.1:0-262 GCF_035019905.1 Sphingomonas sp. 10B4
GTATTTTTCGGTCAGCGACGAGGGCATCGGCATCGCAGCCGACAAACAGCTCAGTATCTTCCAAGCCTTCAGTCAAGCCGATGCCTCGACCACCCGTAAATACGGCGGTACCGGCTTAGGCCTGAGTATTTCCTCGAGGTTGGTGCAGAGCATGAAAGGCTTGCTCGAAGTCGACAGTGAGTTGGGGCGTGGCAGCTGTTTTTACTTCACCATATGCTTAGGTGTCGGCTTAGCCCCAGCTCAGCAGTCAACGCTGCTTGAT
>NZ_JASJVC010000378.1:0-261 GCF_035019905.1 Sphingomonas sp. 10B4
GCTTACACTTATCAACAACGCACTTGTGCGTTATATTCAGCGAGCTTTTTGAGGAAGGCGCGGATTTCAGCTGCGCAGCCTTCGCTCTCCGTTTGACTCCAAGGATACTCTGTGCGCTTCATTCATACCTCTGACTGGCATATCGGTCAAACCCTGCATCAATTCGAACGTGCCGCCGAACACCAGGCGTTTCTGGACTGGCTGGTGCTAACGCTGGTGCGCGAGCGCGTCGACGCCTTACTGATCGCCGGTGATATTTTT
>NZ_JASJVC010000379.1:0-261 GCF_035019905.1 Sphingomonas sp. 10B4
CATGAGTACCCAGCTCGCAGCGCAAGACATACAATTAATTCAGGGGTTTTCCGCTGAGCAAATTTCTTTGGCCCCCGATCTGTATGTGATTGGCAATGTGATTTCACGCGGTAACCCGCTGATGGAAGAAATTCTCAACCGCGGCCTGCCGTATGTATCCGGACCGCAATGGATCGGTGAGCACATATTACGCGACAAATGGGTGCTGGCAGTCGCCGGTACCCATGGCAAAACCACCACCTCCGCCATGTTGGCCTGGAT
>NZ_JASJVC010000380.1:0-261 GCF_035019905.1 Sphingomonas sp. 10B4
ATTTATGATGGTGGCAGTGCGGAGGGTTTGCAGCAAATGGCGCAAGGCCAGATATTTGCCGAAGGACAAGGTGGCGCATAATGAACTATTTACAAATCCTCGCCGAGGCCTTCCGTTCCATGAATGGCAACCGCCTGCGTAGTTTGCTCACGATGTTGGGCATCGTCATCGGCATCATCTCGGTGGTATTACTGTTGGCCGTCGGCGATAGCATGAAACGCTTCATTGCCAAAGAATTGGCACAGCTCGGTACCAATATGT
>NZ_JASJVC010000381.1:0-261 GCF_035019905.1 Sphingomonas sp. 10B4
TCCATACACTGGTTCTAGCGAAGTCAATAGACTTGCAAACCGGGCCGAGACGTGACGCAAGCTAAACATAAACAGACCGTGTGACAAGGCTGTAAACACCACGCCGAGCAAAACCAATCCCCACCATACTTCAAGCGAGATATGGGTAACAGCATCGTAAAAAATCACCATTGGCAGCAGACTTAGACATGCGACGCTGTTTTGTAAAAAGGCCAGCTTAAATGGCGGAATCGCCTCGCCCTGCCACCGATTCGCCAGTGC
>NZ_JASJVC010000382.1:0-261 GCF_035019905.1 Sphingomonas sp. 10B4
GTTTGCCGCCGCACTGAGCGCCGTTGCGGCCGCTGTGCCGCACCGCGTCGACTTCGCCAGCCCAGACAGTGCTGATATGGCGGTCGATGGCTGCTTGTGGGGTGGCAACTTGGCCATGCTCGTGCATACCTTGGGTACGCCGTACTGGCACGAGCCGCAGCAGGGCATCTTGTTTTTGGAAGATATCGGCGAGCATCCATATCGGATCGAGCGCATGCTGCTGCAATTGCATTTTGCCGGCGTCTTAGCGCGCCAACAAGC
>NZ_JASJVC010000383.1:0-261 GCF_035019905.1 Sphingomonas sp. 10B4
GAATGGACACCTGCGAAATCGGCGGCGACTGCACAAGCCAAACCCAAGCCCCAGGCCCCTGCGAACAGTGTCGACGCACCGAGTTTTGGCGGTGCGGTCTACAACCCTTTTTCTGTTTCCGCGCCAGCAACGGTTCACCGCCAAGTGCCCGCCGAGGCGACACATACGGTCAACGAGCTCTGGATGGAACTCACCGTGATCGCGCTGGTGGCGGCTGCCGTCGCGCTGACATGGCTTGTGCGCAGGGCCTGAGTACCGGTG
>NZ_JASJVC010000384.1:0-261 GCF_035019905.1 Sphingomonas sp. 10B4
GTTTGAATAACGAATGATCTGCAGCGGGGCATGGCTGCGATAGCTGCGATGCATCAACGCGTTAACGATGCCTTCACGCAGCACTCGTTGATGGATTATCGGTTTGTCCTTTCGCTGAGCATCTCCTTCTGCAAGACCGAATCCCACGGGAAGGTCATCTAGCACAGCGGCGAGCGCACGACGGATGGCTCTGAACAAGTAGTCTCGAATCTCGACGGAATCAAAACGACGCTCTGGGTCAGGAATCCACTCCTTGCCCGG
>NZ_JASJVC010000385.1:0-261 GCF_035019905.1 Sphingomonas sp. 10B4
TAGATAAGCAGATCATCGAACGTTTGCCCGAAACCAGCTTGAAAATATTGCGTCTGGCGCTGACGTATCACACCAAATCTTCGCGCTACCTGCAAAAAACGCTGACCTCAGCGACGCGTTTTGATCTCGATGGCAATCCTAAGGAAGAGATCAACGATACGCATCGCGCCCATGCGCAGCAGTTGCTCAACGAGCGTGCCAAGAAGAATGCCGAACGGATCAAGGCGCAGGCTGAATTCGACCGATTGCGTCAGCTTGAAG
>NZ_JASJVC010000386.1:0-219 GCF_035019905.1 Sphingomonas sp. 10B4
CGTCTGGACCGCCGACCCCGATAAAATCATCGCCGCGGTCAGACGCGGGCACCAAGTGTTAGATTAAGCCACGCTCACCTTTTAGCTGTTTCAACTCCTCGCCCGGATCGTGTCCCGCTGAGTGGTGTAGCTTCGCCGGGGTAAGAGGTGGCTCGGCAAATTTGGACAGGCTGTTAAGTGGAGTTTCTGCCTGAAGGTGGCCAGCATGGCTGCCGAACA
>NZ_JASJVC010000387.1:0-219 GCF_035019905.1 Sphingomonas sp. 10B4
TACCAGTAAGCATGACACCCAGCAACTGCGTCGCTGGCACATGCTCCAAAGCCGAGCGACCCAATTTTCGGAATCACACTCAATTTCCCATTGCGCCGGACAACCAGGACATCGGCACCACCCTTGCCGATATAAATCGTGCCCGCTTCCAGTGTCAATGGCTTGTTGGCCTCCACCACCTGTAGCGCGCACAAATCATTCATGCGGTTGGCGAACGAT
>NZ_JASJVC010000388.1:0-219 GCF_035019905.1 Sphingomonas sp. 10B4
GATCAATTCGTTCAGAACACGTTCTACGCCCTCTTCGGTCAAGGCATCTTTATCGCGGGTTTGCGATCAGCGCTTGCTTTAATGTCGCCTCGCCGCTGATGACGTTGACCAGGTCATACACCACACGACGTTCGCAACCCATAATCAGATCCAGGTTACGCAGACCCACGTCAAAATCCAGCACCGCAGTTTTATGTCCGCGCATGGCAAGGCCAGACG
>NZ_JASJVC010000389.1:0-219 GCF_035019905.1 Sphingomonas sp. 10B4
GTCACGGTGATCAATAATAGCTTCGGTGACGATTTCGATCATTATGCTAAGGAATCATTGAAAATCTTTATCGCGCTCAGATTATCTGATTTATGAGGAAGATCCAAGCCTCGCCTACGTGGCTAAGCTGAATATCACCGGCTTAAAAATAGTCACGCCAGCGATTAGTAATGAGGGCTTATTTTTAACTTTTTCGCACAAATCGCCATGTAATACCGG
>NZ_JASJVC010000390.1:0-219 GCF_035019905.1 Sphingomonas sp. 10B4
GCACGGCGACGAAGGCCTGACTGAAGGCGCCTTCGCCGAGCACGCGACGAAACAGGTTGGGAATGGAACACCGAGCTCATCAGTACGTCGCGCACGAGGCCGGTGATGCGCGAGGCCAGGGTCAGCAGCGAGACGGTGGAGGCAGAGCGAAAAAGTGACACCGGGCGAGTGTATGTGCGCACCGTGCCGCTGCGGATGGCGTCTTGTCCGGCCCCGCCT
>NZ_JASJVC010000391.1:0-219 GCF_035019905.1 Sphingomonas sp. 10B4
CATTTGCACGTCAGTTTCGACATGGATTGCTTAGATCCAGATATCGCCCCAGGCGTAGGAACAGCTGGAAATGATCGCAGACAGCGGTCGCCTCGCGTCACTCGATTTAGTAGAACTCAATCCGGCACTCGATATCCGCAATCAAACTGCAGTTCTGGCGGTAGATTTGATTGAGAGTTTGTTTGGCAAATCGACTTTAGTACGAATGTAGTCTGTGTG
>NZ_JASJVC010000392.1:0-219 GCF_035019905.1 Sphingomonas sp. 10B4
GGTTTATATCGGCAAGATAGGCTGCTTGTAGTTCACGGAATAATTTACGGCTGCCAGTAACTAAGTGCTTCTTGCATGCATTCGTCAACAGTGCGTATGCTGTGACCAATATCGAGTCCAATATCCCAAAAAATCTGCACTAATTGTTCCAGCTTCGCACGCGTCAGACTATCTGGCTGTGCAGACAGGAGAATCATGACGTCTACATCAGAATAAGGG
>NZ_JASJVC010000393.1:0-218 GCF_035019905.1 Sphingomonas sp. 10B4
GCTGGATTGCTTCACGTAAAGCAGCGATATCGTCGCCATGATCAAAGCTTAAACCGGGTAAGTGCTAACGACACCTCTCGTCGCGGAGGCTGAAAATTAAAATGATACGACTAATTGACGTTTACGTAAACGTAAAGTTAATCTTCAAACCCCTTGCGCCAGCAATTGCCGCGTTTCTTCTTCATGCGCGCCGATTTCCGCCAACATCACTTCAATAT
>NZ_JASJVC010000394.1:0-218 GCF_035019905.1 Sphingomonas sp. 10B4
GGACGGCAGACCCTTTTACCCGCGGCTCTTACGCTTATGATACCGTTGATGCGCCCGAAGCACGCCGGGGAATATCTTTACGATAGCACGGCCATGGGCACTGTTGAAGCGGCTTTGACGAGTGGGCTGCAAGTAGCGGAGAGAATATTAAAGAATTAGATAGGTTTGCCCTAATTAGTAATAACATTTACAAGGTAAAAATTTGCTGAGCGATAGAG
>NZ_JASJVC010000395.1:0-218 GCF_035019905.1 Sphingomonas sp. 10B4
CGTAGCCGGAATTTTTCTCGGTGCTTTGACGGCAAATCGGCTCGCTGGCAAGATCACGGTATGGACTGTTCAATATGGTGTTCCATTTCTTTTCGCCACCGATTTTATTGTGGTCGGTCACACCGTTTTTCTTTTATACCTTTGGCATGTCCTTAGTCGCCCCTGGTGCCACCTTGTTGGTGCTCGATTTGTTCCCTACCATCCGCGGCATCGTCGCT
>NZ_JASJVC010000396.1:0-259 GCF_035019905.1 Sphingomonas sp. 10B4
GTCCTGCTACGGCGCGGATGTTACGGTTTTCTAAATCGGTGCCGCCTTTGATATTCTCAAAGCGATACATGATGGCGCTGCGGGCATCGCTGTGAGGATTATCTGGGTGCCCAACAGGTAAGATTGCTTGGAATGGCGCCGCAAGTCCGCCGAGTAGAAAGTTGGTCGTCGGGGAAAGGCCGTTCATGCCGGGTGCGGGGGAACGATAGACGCGCTGTGAAACAGAGAAACCGACTTCGCTGAATGCAGTGAGATGGTC
>NZ_JASJVC010000397.1:0-259 GCF_035019905.1 Sphingomonas sp. 10B4
GTATTAACCGTGGTTGCGTTAAGCGTCGTGGTGTTGGTGGCATTTACCCCGTTTAGGTTATTACCGTTGACGTTGATTGAGGTGTTCATGGTGTTGACTTCAGGATGACCTGCTACCGCATTGCGATAGAGGTAATCGTTGACCAGTGTGCCGTCTTGAAGAAAAAGTGCACTCGCGTTGTGTCCCACACCTGGGTTCATCCCATAGTTGCTAAGCGCGATCTGCCAACCTCCGCGCACGCCCTGAACGATGCTGGTAT
>NZ_JASJVC010000398.1:0-259 GCF_035019905.1 Sphingomonas sp. 10B4
TTCATGAGGCAAAGCCTGACCAATTTCAGAGATTCCAAGGAGCAGATGCTGGCCGCTATCGACATATTCGAGGCATCGCTAAACGGTATGTCACACCGAAGAATATCCGTGGACTTCGGTGTGAGTGTATCGAAGGTAACGCTGCGGCTGGAAACCATACGACGAATGGTGCTCAAGAGGATGCCCCTTGATGTTGAGCTTCCTGTGCGTTGGAAGGAGGCCCTTGAGGAACATGTCGCGGAGATACGGGGTGCTCTTG
>NZ_JASJVC010000399.1:0-259 GCF_035019905.1 Sphingomonas sp. 10B4
GCCCAGGCCTTTGCCATTCCCTGGCTGGTCGCAATGCGTATGGTGCAATGGCTGGCACCCTTCTTTGCTTACCATTTTCTCACTGGCGACCCGGGTGACTCGATGGTGCGCGCAGTGTTGCTCTCAGCGGGTGCCTTCGTTGTGCTCACCTTGGCCGAGTTCGGTGTGGCGATCATCGGTAAATGGCTGTTATCGGGGCGACTGAAAGCCGGCCGCTATCCGCTTTGGGGTATGACGTATTTCCGTTGGTGGCTTAGTG
>NZ_JASJVC010000400.1:0-259 GCF_035019905.1 Sphingomonas sp. 10B4
TCGCTGGACTGCGACGCACCATCCTTTCACTGCACCAAAAGATGGCCATGAAGATTTCATGGAAACTGATCCGGGCAAGTGCATCGCCAAAGCCTACGATATGGTCTTGAATGGTTGGGAATTGGGCGGCGGTTCTGTCCGTATCCATCGCGCCGATGTACAAAGCAAAGTATTCCGTGCATTGAAGATTGACGACGCAGAAGCGCAACTCAAGTTTGGTTTCTTGCTGGATGCCTTGCAATACGGCGCGCCTCCGCAT
>NZ_JASJVC010000401.1:0-259 GCF_035019905.1 Sphingomonas sp. 10B4
GTACTGGGCTCGCACGGTGGCGCCGTTGAGGGCAGCCATTGGATCCAGCACTCGCGTCGGCGCCTCAAGTACGTCAGGAGCAGGCAATTCGCCGATCAAGGAGCCGATGATCAACTCCAGTGTGGCCGAATAACTGAACTGGCCGGTGGCGGCACGTTGGAGGGTATAGCGCACCTTGACCAGACTATTGAGATTAGACGCGATGAGCGCCTGTTCAATTCTGAAAGTGATTGGCTTCCCGGCAATGGGTGTGGTGATG
>NZ_JASJVC010000402.1:0-259 GCF_035019905.1 Sphingomonas sp. 10B4
TCCGATGAGGATAGCAAACAGCTGGCCGAAACCATTGCCGCCGGCGTCAGTGTCTTGACCGGTTATGGCGCAGTGTTGATTGTGCCGCCCGATGTGGTACGCCATCACACGGTGTTGAGCGAGACGGCCGCAGACTACACGATACGGAATGATGGCAATTCCGTAATCATGGTCGAGAATTTCTATGACTGTGTCAGTACTACCGACAATTGCCAAGGGCCGAGTGCCTTTCATGTGCTACCCACCCGCAGCCACGTGA
>NZ_JASJVC010000403.1:0-259 GCF_035019905.1 Sphingomonas sp. 10B4
GATGGGGACAGTGACTTTCCGATACGACAAACTTAAGTTACTACCCAAAATTTACTGCTTAAAGCGTATTGCTTAAAACTTGCTACTTAAAAATCGGGCCGGTGCGGCTAACCGGCTTAACGACTTTTCAAACTCTTATTCTTCGCATAAAACTTGGTGGAGGTAAGCGGGATCGAACCGCTGACCTCTTGCATGCCATGCAAGCGCTCTCCCAGCTGAGCTATACCCCCCGGTGCGAAGAAGCGAGATTATAGCAATG
>NZ_JASJVC010000404.1:0-259 GCF_035019905.1 Sphingomonas sp. 10B4
TGGCTACATGTGTGGCACTGGAGAACGTTAGCCGGTTACTAAAACACGGTGACAGCTGAAACTGGCAAGACGTTCTACCAGTGTAACCCCTCGATGTGAGGGGCTAGTTATACGTTCTTGTCGATCACCGAAAACAATAGTTTGCTAATTTTCATATTCTTCACGTATTGAAATTCCACCATTGCGGCCGGATGCAAGTTTGAATCAAGCTGATAGGTGTCCCATCCGCTCAAGCCTGTGCCTCTAAGTGCAATTGCCC
>NZ_JASJVC010000405.1:0-259 GCF_035019905.1 Sphingomonas sp. 10B4
CCCGGTGGTTGATGCATAATTTAAAATGATGACGGCAGCATGCTGCTGCCTCAACAAGGTGCTGAGCGCCGTTCTAATACATGGGAAAACTGATGGGTATATTTGAACGTTTGTTTGCCGGAAAAAAAGCGCCGCCAGCTGTACCGGTGGCAGCTCTTGCGCCCGTCGTATTGACGGCAGAGGCGCAGGCAATCAGCCTGATCGAGCAGGGTAATGATGCCGAAGACCGCGGCGAATTGGCGCAGGCATTGACCTACTA
>NZ_JASJVC010000406.1:0-258 GCF_035019905.1 Sphingomonas sp. 10B4
GGATTTTGCGATGAATGCCGCCAATGACAAGCAGCTCCTCACTCCAGTCAAACTGGAATGCTTCGCCGAGTTGAAACTTCAGTGGAACGAAGGCAGATTTACCAGTGACTTTGGCAGCTTGGTCACGCCAGGCGTAAATGTAACGGTTGACACCCGAGTAGCTACCGGTGAACCCTGCTTGCTGGAGTTCCTTAAATAGCATAAGCGCAGTACGACGTTCTTTTTTAGGTCGATGGCTGTCGGTTTGTAGTGCTAACT
>NZ_JASJVC010000407.1:0-258 GCF_035019905.1 Sphingomonas sp. 10B4
GTTACAGCGCGCCGCATTTCAGTCAGCCACAATGTCCCCAACTGCCCCTTGAGACTCGGCGCGCTGTAACCACGTAAGGCCGGCATCGAGTACTGCGCACGCCAAGGAACAAACACGTCACCACGGATCGCGCCGTCATCCCTTACATTTTCAGGCACGTCAAGCGGCCCATCGGCCGACACAGCAATTGGCAGTGTGAATTCGACGGCATTGTAACGCGCAGGTTTCACGATCTCGTGGCTCAGTTCAGAGATAAAT
>NZ_JASJVC010000408.1:0-258 GCF_035019905.1 Sphingomonas sp. 10B4
TTGCTCGACTGGGGTCTGCGTCTCACGTTTCTGCTGGCCTTGCCCTGCGCCGTCTGTCTGGCGACGATGTCGCAAGCGTTGACGGCCACCCTGTTCCACTACGGAAAATTCGATGCACTGGCAGTAGCCATGACCAGCCGCGCGCTGGTCGCTTACGGCGTCGGACTTATTGGACTGATTCTGGTCAAGATACTGGCGCCGGGCTTTTACGCCAAGCAAGATATCCGCACTCCGGTGCGCATCGCGATAGGCGTGCTG
>NZ_JASJVC010000409.1:0-258 GCF_035019905.1 Sphingomonas sp. 10B4
GCTGTCAACACCATGATGCAGGAGTTGAAGCACGAGATGCGTGCACGAATCGAGACACGTGCCTGGTTGAGCCAGGTTGGCAGGGATGCGGCACTTCACCGGCTCGTTACCATGGCAATGGTGGTAGTTCAACCCACGAGGTGGATCGATTACAGCAAGCTCACTGTCGACGCGAACGACGCCTTGGCTAATATCAAGCGTGTGAATCAGTTGAACTTTGCCGAACAGGTTCAGAGTGCTGGGGCACTGCCAAGACTC
>NZ_JASJVC010000410.1:0-258 GCF_035019905.1 Sphingomonas sp. 10B4
GGGTGGCACGCCCTTCATGACAGGAATCAAAGCCGGGATGACGTGATACCAGAGAAAGATCTGCACCAGCAGCGGAATGTTGCGAAAGAGCTCGACCCACGCGTTGCCCAGTCGAACCAGCCAGGGGCTGTCGGGCAAGGTGCGGATGATGCCGATCAGCGAGCCCATGACGAGCGCGACGATCAACGCCAATATCGAGACGGACACGGTCCAGCCCCAAGCGGAGAGCATCCATTGCAAGTAAGTAGGGTACTTGCC
>NZ_JASJVC010000411.1:0-258 GCF_035019905.1 Sphingomonas sp. 10B4
GACCACGATCTTGCAATCGATGTTGATGTTGTCGAATACAGGCCCGGCCGTAATTGCCATGAATCATAATTCGGCCAATGACACGCTGGTGGTTGGCAGCAATGTCGCGAACAGCCAGAATGGCACGATTGCGATTGGCCAAGCGGCACAATCGCTGACGATAGGACAAACGGCCAACGAAGGCTTGCTCAGCGCCGGCAGCAGCGGTGCTTCGAGTATAGCGCTGACGAATGCCAGCCCAACTGCGGTGATGACGGT
>NZ_JASJVC010000412.1:0-258 GCF_035019905.1 Sphingomonas sp. 10B4
ATTCCTATCATGCTGCGCTTAGCGTTGATTGAAAATTTACGTCGTGTAGCGACTCGTATTGCATCTAGTCGCGTCGATAGAAATTTAGCCGATAGCTGGGCCGATCAGATGATCGAGGCGGCAGAAAAAGATCCGAGTAAATTAATTTTATTAGTCGCCGATATGGCGCGTTCGGAGCCAACCTTAGACAGCGCTTTTGTGGCCGAAGTAGCGCGCCGTTTGCAAGGTCAAAGCCCTGCGTTAACGCTGCCTTTGACT
>NZ_JASJVC010000413.1:0-258 GCF_035019905.1 Sphingomonas sp. 10B4
GATATCCAACCCAACCAACGCAAACAAAAAACCGGTCACCTAAAACCAGCATACCATAACGACGCAGAATGCCAACACGAAACTCAAGATCTCGTAGCTCCAGCTATCAGAATAAATATGCTTCGGGTTGTCCCTGTCGCCGTCGACCTGCAGGGCGGTGATCTCGGGCATGTACCCGTCGGTGAGTTCCTTGCGGTTCCAGCTGGGGCCCCACGCCGGGTCTCCGAACAGGGAGGAGTCGAGCATGAGGGAGGTGAT
>NZ_JASJVC010000414.1:0-257 GCF_035019905.1 Sphingomonas sp. 10B4
TACTGACAGGGCTGGGCTTAGGTGCAGCCTTACCCAATGTAGTTACCTTGATGAGCGAATATTGCCCCGACAAGAGCCGCTCATTTATAACCAATGCACTGTTTTGTGGCTTTCCATTGGGAGCAGCACTGGGAGGATTCATCTCTGCTTGGATGATCCCCCATTGGGGCTGGCGCAGCGTGTTAGTGGCTGGGGGTTTGTTCCCCTTGTTGTTATCGATACTGATCTTTAGCGTCTTGCCAGAATCGGTAAAATTT
>NZ_JASJVC010000415.1:0-257 GCF_035019905.1 Sphingomonas sp. 10B4
GCTTTAGCCTCTGCATGCCGTACACTGAGACCGAAGCGAACACGGCCATCGTCGCTGGTGTAAAACCACTTGCCGGCGAGTGTGAAGTTATCGCTACGAGAATGCTCCCGATAGCCGCCGACGCTCTGGTAACCGAAGGTATAATTTTGCGACCAATTACCCTCTTCTATGCCTTTGACAATTTGGATTTGCTCGGTATCGAAGCTGCCGTAGCTAACTCGTGCCTCGCCGTAATTACCGCCGGTACGGGTGATGAT
>NZ_JASJVC010000416.1:0-257 GCF_035019905.1 Sphingomonas sp. 10B4
GTTTACGCTGCTCAAGCAACGGCGTTTCGCGCCGTTTTTTTGGACCCAATTTCTCGGTGCTTTCAACGACAATGTCTTCAAAACTGCCTTACTGACGGTATTGACCTTCGATGCCTTGCATTGGACCACGCTCGATGTCGGCTTACTCAATCAATTGATACCGGGCTTATTCATTCTGCCATTTGTGCTGTTTTCTGCCAGCTCGGGCCAGTTAGCCGATAAATATGAAAAAGGCCGGATGGCGCGCAAGGTCAAAT
>NZ_JASJVC010000417.1:0-257 GCF_035019905.1 Sphingomonas sp. 10B4
AGTCGATAAGAGTCGTTCGCGTGAAACCCAAGGAACCGGCTTGGGCTTGGCCATCGTCAAGCATGTCTTGTTACGGCATAGCGCACAACTGCTGATTGAATCGACTCCCGATGTCGGTAGTCAATTCAGCGCACAGTTTCCGTGTGGCATTATTGCTACTCCTCAAGTTGCGACGGCATAGCAATCTTTAAATATTGTTATTCTTAGTTTATCGTTCACGGAAAATACGCTACACTTCAAAACAGCTTGAACGGTTT
>NZ_JASJVC010000418.1:0-257 GCF_035019905.1 Sphingomonas sp. 10B4
GACAAATACCGATGAACGCCGATTTTCAATGTGATATTGCCGCGCTAAAAACCGCCATTGCAGCTGATCGCCAGGCCGGATTCACTCCGTTTTTTATTGCTGGTACTGCAGGTACCGTCGATGTTGGTGCGGTGGATGATTTAGTAGCACTGGCCGATCTCGCACAAAGCGAAAATCTTTGGTTCCACGTCGATGGTGCCTATGGTGCGCTGGCGATGTTGGCCCCCGATATTGCTCCGCGATTGACGGGAATACAG
>NZ_JASJVC010000419.1:0-256 GCF_035019905.1 Sphingomonas sp. 10B4
ATAAGAGACAGCAGTAGCGTTCGGCAACGTACCGGGATTGCAAGTGTATGTTGTGCAGCGGGCAGAGCGAGATGCGCCGCAAGCCATTGATGTGGCGTCGGGCTTGAATATCGCCGCCTTTAATATCGGTATTGCTGGCGGTGCTTGGGGCGGCGGTGTGGTTGTCGAGCATCTTGGTTTGATGGCAACCCCATGGATAGGCGCAATGGTGGTACTCGTTGCGCTGGCTCTGACAACGCTGGCAGGTCGGCTGGAG
>NZ_JASJVC010000420.1:0-256 GCF_035019905.1 Sphingomonas sp. 10B4
TTCCAGCGAGGTCGTGATCAATTCACCGGTGCTGATGAAGCGCGCGCGCTCGACATCTTCATGGCTGCGCAAACTAAGCACCCACACCGCCACCGACATTCCCAGGCCGATCACCAGAATCAAGTAAGCCAGCCACTCTTTGCGTAAAAATTTAGATAGCCCGACCAACAGCCGGTGCATGCGATTAGCTTGCGTATTCTGATTCATGGACGACTCCTGCCGCAATCACGAGGAACGCTGCGCATCAGTGGCCGAC
>NZ_JASJVC010000421.1:0-256 GCF_035019905.1 Sphingomonas sp. 10B4
GTCTCGGGCAGCGCTACGCGCGCCATTATACGAACTGACAGACCCGCGACAGCACACTAGAAACAGACAAGGAATACCTATGAAAATCATCATTCTCGGCGCCGGCGTTATCGGCACAGCCTCCGCCTATTTTCTCGCCAAAGCCGGCCACGAAGTCACGGTGATCGAACGTCAGCCGGCCGCCGCGCTGGAAACCAGTTACGCCAATGCCGGCGAAGTCTCGCCTGGTTATTCGGCCCCTTGGGCTGGCCCCGGT
>NZ_JASJVC010000422.1:0-256 GCF_035019905.1 Sphingomonas sp. 10B4
TCGCAGGACCATGTTGATGGTTTTCGAAACCAGCTTAAAGTAACTAGCCTCGCTGATTAAACCAGAACGTACCAACATCAGATCATCGTAATAGCTGGTAAAACCCTCAAACAGCCATAGCAGGCTGGTATAATTTTCTTGCCGTAAATCGTAGTGGGCAAATGCTGCGGGCTTAATACGTTTGACATTCCAGGTATGGAAATATTCGTGGCTGCACAGACCCAAAAAATTTTGATAGCCATCAGTTATTTCGATC
>NZ_JASJVC010000423.1:0-256 GCF_035019905.1 Sphingomonas sp. 10B4
CTATTCATGATCTGTATGGCACCGTAGTGTCATCGGGTTTGCAAGATGCGCAGTTTATCTCGCGGCTGATGATCGACATCATGGATCGTAATTTATATGAGCGCGCTAACGATTGTCGCTGGTGGGCGCTGACGCCGGATATCCAGTTATTGATGGCGGATGCGTTCATCAATGGCGAGATGGGCGATGACGATACACAAGTAATTACCCGCATTCTGGAATCGATTAACGCACTGTATACCGCTTACTCCAGACT
>NZ_JASJVC010000424.1:0-255 GCF_035019905.1 Sphingomonas sp. 10B4
ACCGTGCGCTCGGTCAGACGTTGGGACTCTTCGGTTAAGTTAACCGCCTGATGTGCAACTGCACGGCTTTGCTTGGTCAGTCGCTCCAGCGTCAATAACGCATGCACCGAGGTACCGCTAAGCAAGATTGCGATAAAAAGAAAACCAGCAAGTAGCAGTTGTAGGAAAGAAAGTTTAGCAAGCATATTAATCTACGATTTTCTGTACACTCTTTTTAACTAAATGGATCGTCAGTATATAGCAGGTTCGT
The DNA here is from genome assembly GCF_035019905.1 of Sphingomonas sp. 10B4. Classification (NCBI taxonomy): domain Bacteria; kingdom Pseudomonadati; phylum Pseudomonadota; class Alphaproteobacteria; order Sphingomonadales; family Sphingomonadaceae; genus Sphingomonas; species Sphingomonas sp. 10B4. The sequence continues at coordinate 251 of NZ_JASJVC010000424.1, forward strand.
TAGAC
>NZ_JASJVC010000425.1:0-255 GCF_035019905.1 Sphingomonas sp. 10B4
AAAAAGTATATACTAGTATCTACATAACAGGAGATATGATGAGTAAGACAGCAAATTCAACTGTCCAGCAGTGGGGCAACAGCTTGGCAGTACGCATTCCAGCCGCCCTTGCGCGAAAAGTACATTTTGTCGCCGGACAACCAGTTGACGTATCCTCCGACGATTTCGGTGTGGTAGTTCATCGAAAAGGTAGCCCCAAGCTCTCTTTAGAACAAAAACTGGCAGCGTTTGATCCGGTAAAGCACGGTGGTGAAG
>NZ_JASJVC010000426.1:0-255 GCF_035019905.1 Sphingomonas sp. 10B4
GGCATGGGCAGTCTGATCAGCCGGCATCCGGCCGCACTCGATGCGGCCCGCTTTGGTGGTGCGGCCTTTCTTACTTGGTATGGTTGGCGCGCTTGGCGGGCCGCATGGCAGGCACAAACGCTGCGTGCCGACCCGCGCGGCCTCAAGCTTGATCGACGCACGGCCAGTTTAGCGGTGTTGGCCGTTACCTTGCTCAACCCGCATGTGTATCTCGATACCGTCATCTTGCTCGGTGCTGTAGCTGCACAGCAAGGG
>NZ_JASJVC010000427.1:0-255 GCF_035019905.1 Sphingomonas sp. 10B4
TTGCGTCAGTGTGCGTTGACTGTGCATGTCACCACTAAACTCAACCGCAGTCATCTCGTTTGCGGGCGCGAAGCGCTGATTCTGCCTTGCCTCGGACGCACCGAAATCGATATCCAAGCCAGTGGCCCGCAGTCGGTCACGGTGGAAGATTCGATGAGCATGGTCCATCTGTCGGCCGGCATCAATGCCCCAGCTTCCCCGCATTTGCTATCGGAAACCATGATCGTGGCGCGCTTGGCGCACGCGGTGCTGCAG
>NZ_JASJVC010000428.1:0-255 GCF_035019905.1 Sphingomonas sp. 10B4
GCCATTGCATAACCAGTACCGGCTCGCCAAGGACGCAACTTCTCCGGTTGAATCAAACGATATTCCAGTAATTCTGGTGACAAACGAATCTCGCCGGATGCCTTTACATGATAGGCAATGATGACTTCGTTTTTTTTGATGAACTCATACACGCCAATCAAATTGATCTGATCAGCGTCGAGATTAGTCTCTTCTTTGAGTTCTCTGGCGATACCTTGCTCAGGCGTTTCGCCGCGCTCCATGAACCCGGTAATC
>NZ_JASJVC010000429.1:0-255 GCF_035019905.1 Sphingomonas sp. 10B4
TCTCGGGTTGGGTCAGTATTGATGTAACACATGCACGTTTGATGACCGATGCTTATTGCCGTCTGGCAGTCGGACGCGATTATGATTCCGCTGCGCCTATCCGTGGCGTGCGACGCGGCGGTGGAGAAGAAATGTTGGACGTCAATGTACAAGTCATGCCAGTTCAACAATAAGTACCATTTATAGTACTTGCATCTTCGAGGCGGTTTTGCGTAAGTCCTAAGAAACCGTTGGCAATTCACAAACGGATTACAC
>NZ_JASJVC010000430.1:0-255 GCF_035019905.1 Sphingomonas sp. 10B4
TCTGCACACCGCCCATCCATTGGGCAGTCAATCCATCCGCGCTAAAGAGTTGGCCGCGTTTAGTAGTACCCGCAAAATGACCAGAAAAAATCGCCAGTAAACCTAAACCCAGCATTACAGCAGCGAATAAGCCTGTAATGACATAGACAATACGCTTTTGGCGTGTTTGTTCCTGGATTTTTAGGTTTTCAGGATGCTGCATGAACCTAGTCCTCTTTTTATTTTAGTGTTCTGTTTTATATTAACTTTATTCAG
>NZ_JASJVC010000431.1:0-255 GCF_035019905.1 Sphingomonas sp. 10B4
GGATTACACCATTCCAAAAATAGTACGTCGTCCATGATGACCACACCATCCGGCAACAAAGTCATGGCTTGGCGAAAGCGCGCCAGCCACTCTGCCAGTTCAGCCTGGTTTTTTTCATCGCCACGGCGCAGGCGATACAAACGAGAAAATACGTCAGTCCATGCACCCCAGCCATCGGGCAGCCGAACCGTATTTGGGTTGTCCAGCCAGTCAGAGAGTCGCAGTAAATAAAATAACTGGATACCAATCAAACCT
>NZ_JASJVC010000432.1:0-255 GCF_035019905.1 Sphingomonas sp. 10B4
GTGGTGCATGCAGTTGGCGGTTGGGTCGCCCTGCCAGCCGTCTTACTGCTTGGCGCTCGCAGCGGTCGCTATATGAAAAACGGTGCCGTAGCCGCGCATCCGCCCTCGTCGATACCCTTTCTGGCGCTCGGTGCATGGATCTTGACGGTAGGCTGGTTTGGCTTCAACGTCATGAGCGCGCAGTCGCTGGAAAAAATGAATGGCTTGGTGGCGCTTAATTCTCTCATGGCCATGGTCGGCGGTACGCTGGCGGCC
>NZ_JASJVC010000433.1:0-202 GCF_035019905.1 Sphingomonas sp. 10B4
GGGGGGGCGGGGAGCGCCGCGGGCGATCAGAAAGCCCGCCGCGACGACGCCGCACAGTGCTGCGATGCGCGGCGCACGGCATATCGATCGCGGCGCCGAAAAGGTCGCGCCTGGCGCGCCGCGCGCGAGCGTGTTGAGCACGCTGCTGCGATAGACGAGATCGGCCGACGACAGGATCAGCGGCTGTCTCTTATACACATCT
>NZ_JASJVC010000434.1:0-254 GCF_035019905.1 Sphingomonas sp. 10B4
TCACGGCAAGTAATTTCTAAACATCTCAGCGTATCCGACCTGTCGATCTAATAACGTCAGGCTGATGCCGATCTCAGCTTCAATAGCCAACAGGAGACACCCATGGCCTATCAGTTACGTCCTTTTGCGAAAGCATTATCTGCCTCAGTTTCGCTTTCAATCGCCGCCCTGCTAGCTCCGGCGGCGCATGCAGAGAACGTTAAAATTGCATTTATCGATGCTTTGTCGGGAACGTTCGCACCGACGGGCCAGAC
>NZ_JASJVC010000435.1:0-254 GCF_035019905.1 Sphingomonas sp. 10B4
TATCTGCACCACCGGAAATCAAGGCACCGGCATGACCCATGCGTTTGCCCGGAGGCGCAGTGACACCGGCGATGAAGCCGACCACTGGTTTTTTCATGTTGTCGCGTACCCAGTACGATGCATTGGCTTCATCCGGACCGCCGATTTCACCGATCATGATAACCGCATCGGTATCAGGATCATCATTAAACATGCGCATGATATCAATGTGTTTCAAACCATTGATAGGATCGCCGCCGATACCGACTGCCGAC
>NZ_JASJVC010000436.1:0-228 GCF_035019905.1 Sphingomonas sp. 10B4
CTCATATCCACTCGAGAAAACCAGCCATGACCATCATCAAGCAAGACGATCTCATCGAATCCGTCGCCGCCGCTCTGCGATTACATCCAGCATCTGGCGCGTGCGTATGAAAGCGAGCAAAGTCCTGCGGCCAAGGATGCGATTGCGCAAATCCTGACCAATTCACGCATGTGCGCGGAAGGAAAACGGCCTATCTGTCAGGACACGGGCATCGTTAACGTCTTCCTG
>NZ_JASJVC010000437.1:0-228 GCF_035019905.1 Sphingomonas sp. 10B4
GCTATGCGACGCCGCGCCTACATGGTCAAACTATGGTGTACCAGCCGCATAGCGGTGGCGGCGATTACCTGCAACTGGGTACAGATAATGTCTGGCTGGCAGCAGTTGGCAGTGCGGCGTTTCCGTGGCGAATTGCGTTTGCCTTTAGCGCCGCAATCGAATGGCCAACTGGAATTGACGGAATTAAGCTCGTACCAAGCACAACGACAGGGACAGAACTTACCGCTG
>NZ_JASJVC010000438.1:0-228 GCF_035019905.1 Sphingomonas sp. 10B4
ATTCTAAACGATGCTTATATTTTACTATAGTCCGTTAAATTGCCGTTAGAGAGACCTGACCCGGTCAGTTGGTTTACAAGCCCATAAAACGGATGGATAACAGAGTCTCATAGCCCTAGTGAGCCGTTAGCGTAATGAACTTCTAGATTGCAAAACACTGATAAAGGATGAACTGACCTGCTCAATATTATAGCGATGCATTTCTCCATCAATGTGGAGGGGCATGAT
>NZ_JASJVC010000439.1:0-228 GCF_035019905.1 Sphingomonas sp. 10B4
GTTGAGGACCATGTTGAAAAATCTGCGAACTCAAAAGGATACACTCATATAGCCTTTGAGGTCTCCGATATGAGCGAAAGGCTGGATGTTAGGAAAACTGTCGCGTCAACCGGTGAAAGGTGTAGGTATTTGCACATTTATATACGTGCGGGATCCAGATAGAAATATTATTGAAATTCAGAGCTGGGAGTTTCTATGACCGATGTGCTTGCACAGTTTGATTTAGTT
>NZ_JASJVC010000440.1:0-227 GCF_035019905.1 Sphingomonas sp. 10B4
GATATGCCGTTGCACAAGGAACCGTGCTGGTTCAACATCAAGCTGCTCGGTGATATCCTCGCCGATCTTCACTAAGGTAATCAGGTTCGTGACGCTGTTCTACACGTGGCAATTCGGCAGGGAGTGGCTTACGTCCGGTTGGCTTTGCTTTGACGCGCGGTGTGGAAGAGAGTTATTCCAGTTCCGCCTGCATGGCATTGAGATCGGTTTCTTGCGTCTCATTAAAG
>NZ_JASJVC010000441.1:0-227 GCF_035019905.1 Sphingomonas sp. 10B4
GTACTGCACTACGGCTATGAGCATCGCGAGCAAATCCTCAACTTCATCGAAGCCGCCTTAGCCAATGATGTCATGGCTGTTCGGCAACTTGTTGAAAAAATTAGTGCAGGTGCGAATGTTGCGCTCGGCAGAAATTATATTCTTAGCCAATCTTTTGCGCCACCCATTGATCCGTCGTTGCAATGAGGTAGAAATAGAATGGCTGGTTTTCATGCTCGGTATTTTGC
>NZ_JASJVC010000442.1:0-227 GCF_035019905.1 Sphingomonas sp. 10B4
GTCTTTATCAAACTTCGATGGACGGCCGTTGGAGAATTTACCGGCCGGTTTGCCGCCGGCTTTTTCCATCACACGACGAAGGAAAGCCTTGCGCCACACCGCCACTCGACGGTTCGCCGGTGGCAGTGATTTTGATCTGCTTACCAGCGACCCACACGCCTTTGAGTTGCGTGAGCAATTCATCCGGCATACCAACCGGCAAGTCGAGCGTGCTGTAGGTATCAAAG
>NZ_JASJVC010000443.1:0-227 GCF_035019905.1 Sphingomonas sp. 10B4
GCCGTTCTGTGACGGATAGTTACTTGTCATATGCAGGGACTACCGATAGTTTGTATGGACTGACGTGGGGTGGTGTGATCTTATGATGTTGACGATGGCGGTCTGTATGCCAGTGGTGGCTATGCAGCAGTCAATGGGAAAAACGTCGCCTCGAACAGTACCTTTGATCTTGGCGGTGGCGCCTATTGGCGCTTCTTGCGTAGTCGCGATATGGTAGCGACTACCGG
>NZ_JASJVC010000444.1:0-227 GCF_035019905.1 Sphingomonas sp. 10B4
TTACCATACAGGCCGAAGCTGGCCGGGAATGGCGGCTTGAAGCGCGGTTGACCTTTTTTGCCTTCCAAAGATTCCAGCGGCACCGTAACCGTGGAAAGCATGCAGTTGGAAGGAAAATTCCGAACCGGCGATGCGATCGCCGAGCATGCCGGCGGCGCGCGCTTCTTCGAGCGCTTCTTCGAAACGATCGTAGTCGGCGAAAATTTCACCGTGAATATAGTTGTAGC
>NZ_JASJVC010000445.1:0-227 GCF_035019905.1 Sphingomonas sp. 10B4
GTCGTGAATACCTTGATCGCGACATCCCGGCCGAGCCTGTTGTCGGCGGCCCGGTAGACGGACGCCATGCCGCCGCGTGTGGCCAAGAAGCCCTGTGGGTTTCGCGGTCATCTGACCCTGTCAGTGTCGAGGTTTCGGTTCGCCGGGATATCCCGAACCTTGCTTATTTATATCATAGGGTGTCGCTCGTTATTTTGACGTGTGTTTTGTTCTGCTGTGGCTGGATC
>NZ_JASJVC010000446.1:0-252 GCF_035019905.1 Sphingomonas sp. 10B4
GCCGTATATATCGGAATGCAACAGCACATCTTGACCGATGCGCATGTGGGCTAATTGGCCTTCCTTGAAATTGGCATCCACCCAGAGCGAATTGAGCGCCACGATGGACAGCAGAGGGCTGCCGGCCGCCACGCGTTGGCCTACTTGTACCGAACGCTTGGCGATATAGCCGCTCAAGGGTGCCGGTATGGTGGCACGGCTGTAGCTGAGCAAGGTTTCGCGTACTTTAGCGGCCGCGCGCAAGACGTTAGG
>NZ_JASJVC010000447.1:0-252 GCF_035019905.1 Sphingomonas sp. 10B4
TTCCAAGTGATGCGATTTAGTTCGGGTGTTTGCGGCACCATGTTGCTGAAGAAAAAGCATTCAACCTGCCCTATTGAATCGCAGGTGTTATCCTGTGCCGGCATCTGGTGGCCTTGATCGTAGCCGCTTTTCTTATAATCACTACTTAACGCAGTACCATTAATTTTCGGATCTGCCGTAAACTTGTTAGTACGTGCAAAATGCTTGTTACAAAGCAACTGCCCTGGTATTAAATCCCAGCTTACACTATCC
>NZ_JASJVC010000448.1:0-252 GCF_035019905.1 Sphingomonas sp. 10B4
GTATGCGGTCGGTACCCCGGCCGACCTCGTTAGCCAGGCGCAACAGCGCTGGAATCTGCCCTGTGTGGTCATAGGCGGCATGACGGTAGATAATTGTCAGCCCTTGATCGCGCGCGGCAGCGCGATGGTGGCCGTGATCAGCAGCGTGTATTCGGTGCCCGACCCGGGTGCCGCCGCGCGCAGCTTCGCCGCCTTGTTTTGAGGCGCGCAAGGGCGGCGCAGTCCCGTATAATCGGGGGATGCAAAATTTAC
>NZ_JASJVC010000449.1:0-252 GCF_035019905.1 Sphingomonas sp. 10B4
GCATATAACCGCGTGCAGGAGAATTTGACGCAAGGCGGATTGCATGGACGCACCGCCACTGGGCGCAAGCACAGCACCCGGCCTATTCAAGGCATTGACCAGAACGTCAAGATCAACCGGGCTTTGTGGATGCTGGCCGAAGGCATGAAGCGGCTCAAGGCTTGACCGGCTGAATCAACGAGGGGACGCAATGCCCCCTCGACATTGGAGGCACACGGGGCAACGGCGGGCGGTCAGGGCCCCCCCGGGGGG
>NZ_JASJVC010000450.1:0-252 GCF_035019905.1 Sphingomonas sp. 10B4
TTTCGCAGTTATTGAAGCTGCGGGTAAGTCCGAATTAAAAATCGGTTTGAAATATTACGCAGGACGTCCTGTTATTGAGCGCTTGGAGCGTGTTTCTCGCCCTGGTCTCCGTATTTACAAAGGTAAAGACGAGATTCCAAATGTGATGAACGGTTTGGGCGTGGCCATTGTGTCCACACCAAAAGGCGTCATGACTGACCGCAAAGCGCGCGCAACCGGTGTCGGTGGCGAAGTTATTTGCTACGTCGCCTA
>NZ_JASJVC010000451.1:0-251 GCF_035019905.1 Sphingomonas sp. 10B4
GTATAAAGGCAGAGCATGGCAGATTGCCAATTACAGAATGCAACCACTCACAATTATAGTAAGCGTCCAACGCAACCATCTGGAAATTGATAATGTTATACGTGACACTCCATTCTTTCAATGATCTGGAGACCGCATGAATTTCAATCCTCTCAAAGTGGCGTTTTGGACTAAACATCAGCAGGACTGGGCTGAGAGCGGCTTATCACTGAGCGCGTATTGTCGACGTGAAGCCATAGGCTACTCAACGT
>NZ_JASJVC010000452.1:0-251 GCF_035019905.1 Sphingomonas sp. 10B4
GGTCCATACACACGCCGTGCGGCACCACCGATTTGGCTGCAAGCGGAAAAATGCGCGCTCGCTTGCCATGCGCTGAGCACCAACGACGACGGCTTTTCGCCGTTCTTGGCGTTTCTGACTGGATTGATGAAAAACGTCGGCTTGATCGTCGCCTTACGTGTACTCGACAACGAATGCGGCGAGACCAAGCTGCGGTATTCTTCGGGCTTCCAACACGCCTTTGCTGCCGTGGCGGCCACGCTGTCCTACCG
>NZ_JASJVC010000453.1:0-251 GCF_035019905.1 Sphingomonas sp. 10B4
GTTTCTCACTACTGGTCAAAGGATTTCTCACCATGGGCAGCGCGCCCTGCAGGGATTTACTGTGTTCGGCCGCCGCCACACTGCGCGGACGGATCCGCGCTTTCGAGGCGATGCGGATTTTTTCGGCGATCAACTCAGCATAATCATGCATCCCACTTTGTATCGACAGCTTGGGCTTGGTCACAAAATCGATGGCACCGAGTTCGAGTGCGCGCATGGTGATTTCCGAGCCGCGCTCGGTGAGCGAAGAC
>NZ_JASJVC010000454.1:0-250 GCF_035019905.1 Sphingomonas sp. 10B4
TGCAAAGCTTGTATGGCTTTTGAAGAATGCGGCGAGCAATCAATCAAGACGCTGGAGTCGATTCGCGCACAGATTGACGTTCGTGACTTGCTGGCTCGTCACTCCAAGACAAGAAGCTTATCGAATATGCAGCCTCCCAATGTCAGTCAGCCTGTCGACTCTTCACCTATTCCAGTTAAGCAGCCAAAACAACTTGCTTCGGTGATAGAAAGAAAAACGCCAACGCAGCGCGTTAATTTTCATATCAGCG
>NZ_JASJVC010000455.1:0-250 GCF_035019905.1 Sphingomonas sp. 10B4
AAGAGACAGGATTTGGCCCAGCGGTGCCTTCCTGTCGCAAACCGGCGGTCATGGCGATTTTCGTTTTCCCAATGAATTTCCTATCCAAGCCGGTGCTTCCTCATATGCCGAGCGAGTCGGTGCCACGGTCATTGCCGACAATGCCGACACCGTGCGCATGCGCAGCCGCGAGTTGTTGGCACTTGGGGCGACGCAACTGAAATTGATGGCCGGTGGCGGCGTTTCGTCGAGCATGGATCCGCTCGACGTG
>NZ_JASJVC010000456.1:0-250 GCF_035019905.1 Sphingomonas sp. 10B4
GGCCGATGCGTCGACGCGGATCGACTAATTGACGGCCAAGCTCGACCTGTACGGGTTTCCCCCCCCCGGGCCCCCAACCCGCCCCCCCGGCCTCGGGCGGGGGTCCACCGTGCCGCGCGCCATGACTGCCATATTGGCGGCACGGTGGGCCCCGGCACAAGGCCGGGGTGACGGGGAGGGGGGAGGCGGTTCGTTAGCCGGCCAAGGCTTGGACGATCCGCTCCGCAAGCCGTTCCGCGCCCGCGTGCTT
>NZ_JASJVC010000457.1:0-250 GCF_035019905.1 Sphingomonas sp. 10B4
TAGGCCAAGTGAATGTGCCGGTCAACGCTGCATTAGTGCAGCAATCGCAAGGCGAATTTAGTTTGCAAGTATTTAATCCGCCCAATCTGACTTTGCCCCAAGCCGAGAGTGAACCAGTCCCAAGTGACGCGCAGCTGGAGGGCATTGCACTACATGCCTTATTAGAGCGATTGACCAATCAGGTACAAGCATGGCCTGTCGTTGTTCCCGAGGCGGAGGCGATTGCTGCCTGGCTGCCTTGTGCTAGTAG
>NZ_JASJVC010000458.1:0-250 GCF_035019905.1 Sphingomonas sp. 10B4
CTCCGTCCTTGGCTTGGCCCGAGACGGGAAACTCCTAACAGTCAGGACCCTCGAGGGTGACTTGCTCTTCCCAAGCTTTCAATTCGGCCCGGATGGCGAATTCCTCCCCAGCTTGGACAGAGTACTGAAAGCCCTGGGCGACACCCTTGACGATTGGAGCATCGCCCTTTGGATATTTTTTATATTAAACGTAGACGTCATTTTTATTTTTGTATGTTTTCGTTGGGTGGTTGGCTTTACTGTTGTAGAT
>NZ_JASJVC010000459.1:0-250 GCF_035019905.1 Sphingomonas sp. 10B4
TAGTGACCCCAACGTTATCGCTTGCCGTTGCCGACAAAGTGATGGTGCCGCTAGTACCGCTCTCGGTCGCGCTGACAGTCGGCGGAGTGGTGTCGCTAGTCGCATTGCTGACCGTAAAATTGACTGCGCTGGAAGTGCCGACATTGTTCGCCGCATCGTAGGCTTTGGCGACCAATGAATGGGAAGCATTGCTCAGTGTCGTGGAGTTTAACGTCAGGCTATATGGCGAACTGGTGGCAGTGCCTTTCAG
>NZ_JASJVC010000460.1:0-250 GCF_035019905.1 Sphingomonas sp. 10B4
GTCGGCGATCGTCCGCGGGGAAGTCCATCGCCGTCAGGCAATCGACGGCCGGGCGCCATGACAGCGTCTCGAAGATCTCCTGCTTGTCGCGAAAGTAGTAGTAGACGAAGGGCTTGGTGACGCCGAGCGCGCGCACGATCTGCGCCATGGTCGTGTTGGCGTAGCCCTGGTCTGCAAAGAGCTGCGCCGCGACCTGGAGGATGCGCTCGCGTTGCTGGTCGGTGCGTTGCGTGGCGGCGCGTTGTCGGCC
>NZ_JASJVC010000461.1:0-250 GCF_035019905.1 Sphingomonas sp. 10B4
GCAACTCACCACGAGCGGCGCGGGTGCTTTGGGGTCGCCGAACTTGACTGCGGGCTGATCGAACTTGGCGACGATCTGGCGCACACGCGCCACTTCGCCTTGGGGCGTGAGACTGCTGATCTGCAGCGCGTGGGCGGGTAACGCCATCATGGCCAGCGAGACGCCTGTGCCCAGCGCCCATTTGGAAAGCAATCGGTTCATCGGGTTCCTCCCTCTTTGTGGGCCGCAGCGTAGCCGATTCATACAATCG
>NZ_JASJVC010000462.1:0-250 GCF_035019905.1 Sphingomonas sp. 10B4
TGCTTCACCCGTGCAGACAATCGCAGCCAGACCGTCGGGGCCGGTCGCGTCAGCGATCGGGAAAGGCGGAGGGCAAGATAAAAGGGGCGGCACGTACCGTGTCGCAATGGCAGTCTGCACGTGGGTTTGGCACGGCACGGCGGCTTGCAGCCAGCGTGCCGTCGTGGAGCGCAAAGCCGGATGGGCTCAAGGTTTCCGGTGTGCCGTCTTCGATGCGGTATGCCAATCTACGCTGGAGCTGGTGCCATGG
>NZ_JASJVC010000463.1:0-250 GCF_035019905.1 Sphingomonas sp. 10B4
GCTAAAAAATTATATACAAAGTGCACCTTGTTCTCGCTGTTGCCGGCGATGTTCTTAAAATCCATTTTTTTATTGATGCGCAGCAGGTTGTTGATGGCTTCCTTTTGTTTTTCGATGGTGTACGGGTATTGCACTACAGTATGGTGTACTTCCTCGGTGCGGGTCATGTACTGGCGCATCATGCGGTTATAAACCATCATCAGCTTGTATAGGTTCAGCTCGGATAACTCCTCGCCGGGCACGGTTACTT
>NZ_JASJVC010000464.1:0-250 GCF_035019905.1 Sphingomonas sp. 10B4
GCTCGGCTGATCGCGTTGCTGCATCGGATTAACCTTGCATATCGGAAGCCTGATCTGGTTGCCCGCAAGCTGTACGCAGCCAAGCAGAACGCGTTTATCGATGCCTATGATCGGCTGATGCGCGACCTTGCCGCGGACTAGGCGGTGGTGTTTGCCGATGCGGTTCATCCCACCCATCAGGTGCGGCCGGCGGTGTGCTGGGCACCCAAGGAACAGGCGGTCCCCATCACGCCCACCAACGTGCCCGACC
>NZ_JASJVC010000465.1:0-250 GCF_035019905.1 Sphingomonas sp. 10B4
GGGCTTATTTGGGATGCCGATGCAAAATTCAGTACGTCGGCCATGGTCGCCGTCCTGCGAGCTTTTGGCAGAAATCCAGCAACGTTCGTGGTTAACTGAAAATACCAGAAATGATGGTGTTTTCAGTGCCAAAAACGATACTGGGTAACAGCCAACAGCATGCGGGACTGACGAGGTATACGGTGTTTCAGGTATAAAAATGCGGTTGCGCTGCTTCAAGCACAATGGCAACCGAGCAGCCTGCTATGAC
>NZ_JASJVC010000466.1:0-222 GCF_035019905.1 Sphingomonas sp. 10B4
CCCCCCCCCCCCCCCCCCCCCCCTTTTTTTTTTTTCACGCAGACGACGGCATCCGCGATGTGTATAAGAGACAGCCCGGTGCGCGTGCGGATGTCTATGCCGACACCTCGGCCCCTCGGCTGCTGCCGCTCGTCGTGCCGCAGGATCTGGTCAACGGGCGCGAGGACAAGATCATCCCGGTGCGACTGTCTCTTATACACATCTGACGCTGCCGACGAATAG
>NZ_JASJVC010000467.1:0-249 GCF_035019905.1 Sphingomonas sp. 10B4
GGACTTCACGCTAACCCGTCCGATCACCCTCGAAGATATTCTGGCAGGGTTAGCCGAAATCTTTGCGGCGGTTGAGGCTGCGTGCGGCTTGCGGATCGCATTCGACCGCGAAGACCGCCACAGCCACCAGAACAGCCACACGTTTTATCTGCGCTACCAGGGGCCACTGCCCGCTGCAAACGACGTGAAGGTTGATATCACGATCACCGAAGTCCTGTGCTTCCCGCTGCAAGATCGCCCGATTCATCG
>NZ_JASJVC010000468.1:0-249 GCF_035019905.1 Sphingomonas sp. 10B4
AGATGGGCGTGATGCCCAAACCTGCCGCACCTGTGTATCGCACGACGAACTGGCCTGAGTATAATGCGGCGCTGAAGCGGCGTGGGTCGCTGGAAATATGGTTTGATCCAGAGATGCATTGGCTATCGGTGCCTTGTGGTCGTCCTGGTCGCCCGATGCGGTTTTCAGACAGCGCGATCGAGCTGTGCCTGACGCTGAAGACGCTGTTCAACCTGCCTTTGCGGCAAGTGACGGGGTTGGTTGCGAGCC
>NZ_JASJVC010000469.1:0-249 GCF_035019905.1 Sphingomonas sp. 10B4
GTGCGTCTGACTGCGGCCGCGACGCTCGCCGACGCCATTGCGGACGCGGATGTCATCTGCATGGCCACCTCGCACACCGGCGTCGCCCCAATCCTGTTGGACGAGTACCTCAAGCCGCAGGTTCATATCAATGCCATCGGCGGCGGTACCGTCAGCGCTTGCGAGTGCGATCCTCTGACCTTGCGTACCGCGCGCGTCTATGTCGACGAGATCGACACGGCGCTGCGTGAGTCAGGCGACATCGCCGCG
>NZ_JASJVC010000470.1:0-249 GCF_035019905.1 Sphingomonas sp. 10B4
GTGTCGGGCCGCAGAGTGCCGGATCAATACCTGGCCCAGCGTGCTATCGCCGCGGCGGTACCGAGCCGACTGTCACCGATGCCAACCTCTTGCTCGGCCGCTTGGATGAAAATAATTTTCTTGGTGGCGAAATGCTGCTCGATAAAGCGGCTGCCACGCATGCCATGAACGAACGCATAGGCAAGCCGCTCGAGCTCGATCCGATCAAGGCCGCCGACGGTATCTTGCGCATCGCTGTTACGGCCATGT
>NZ_JASJVC010000471.1:0-249 GCF_035019905.1 Sphingomonas sp. 10B4
GCGTGCACCAGCAAGACTGTCAGTTCCGTGCCCTTGGCCGCTGCATCGCTGACTTCCTGTGAATTGATCGTCGCTTACAACACCGCATCCGGTACCTTAACCACGACGGCACCGGCTTATAATTCCGGTTGGGCCACTGAAATCGCGCTCGACGTCCAATGGGCCCACGCGACCGCACCGCTGGCACGGATCGTGTTGATTGAAGCGCCCGATGCCTCGCTCAACAGTTTGATCGGTGGCGTGCAATTG
>NZ_JASJVC010000472.1:0-249 GCF_035019905.1 Sphingomonas sp. 10B4
GTCTGAGGATATTCGTCCTTGTCGATCATGTTCTTGTCGAGCGCTTCGGCCATGAGCTTCTGCACTTGAGGCTCGACCCAGGTCGTGCAAAAAGTGGCCAGGTTCTGCCGCGAGTTGCCGTCGAGCATGAGTTCGTCGTGCACCAGGCTGTAGGCGGTCGATGCCTCGGTGGACTGGTCGGGCAGCCGGTACTTTGGAAGGCAACGTTCCGAGGCGCCGGAGGCGTAGATGTCCTCGATCGAGTTGTCG
>NZ_JASJVC010000473.1:0-249 GCF_035019905.1 Sphingomonas sp. 10B4
GCAACAACTCTTTGCGCGCTGGCACGGCACTGCCGGATAACAGAGCGACTTGCTTGGTTTGATTTTCGGCAATGGTCGTCGGGTGGTCTAAGGTGTAGAGATGATATTCAAACAGAGATTCCTCTACCATCGCCTTCCTCATCAACGGCGCGGCAGCAACTGCATTGCCAGTAATTTGTACTCTAGGAGATTGATCTGGAACCTGATGCACATCGCCAGCGACCAGTTGCAATTTAGCGTTGCGATAGG
>NZ_JASJVC010000474.1:0-249 GCF_035019905.1 Sphingomonas sp. 10B4
GGAAATATCAGGACTTAGATCAGGTAGACCGCATCATGTCTCGCTTGCCGCTAGACCAGCAACTGGCAGCAGCACAATCTGCGTTGCCAGGAAAAACCGTCAAAACAATCATCCCAGCGTATCTGGAAGGTGAAACCACCAAAATCGTTTTTGGCGAAGCAAGGCAAGAGCGCGAGCAACTATTACCGAAAGCATCGATAGCGGCGGTACCGGCAGGAACAAACACTAGCGAGCACAGTGATCATATTG
>NZ_JASJVC010000475.1:0-249 GCF_035019905.1 Sphingomonas sp. 10B4
ACGCCAGCCTTGGTATGTTGCCGAAGAATTTTCCTTTGGAGGGGTTTTTGTATCATCAGGAAACGCTCACGGAGCGGCTCATTGAGTACCGAAAAGTCGCCGGCTTGAGCCTTTTGGTCTTCCTGGCCTTGTGTTTGCTGCTCTATATACTGCGCGTCAACCGACGTCTTGCGCATAGTCTTTCTGCGGGAAAAAAGGATCAACTGCGCCTGCAATTGTTGTCGATGGCGATCGAGCATAGCCCGACTT
>NZ_JASJVC010000476.1:0-249 GCF_035019905.1 Sphingomonas sp. 10B4
GCCTGAGTGTGTCTGGTTCGGCGGCAGCCGCAGCGACGATCACGAGCTGGGATCCAGCCTTGGGAGCACCGGACACCATCACCAGCGATGGCCGGGCGTACATTCGGGCAATCGGCGGACACACCGACCTCACCCACGCGCACATAGCGAATCTCGGCTTTTGGGGCGGGAACACTGGCGGCCTCGCGTTCACCGGAACGGACCCGTCGAATATATTTGATTCCTCGATCGGTTCGGGCACCCCAGGAG
>NZ_JASJVC010000477.1:0-249 GCF_035019905.1 Sphingomonas sp. 10B4
CGGTTCGGGTGGCGAGAGCATTGCCACTACCGTCGCTGCGCGTAAGCTGCTCGATATTTTGCGCGCACTGCCGGACGACAATGACATCGTCCTCAAGCTCGACAATAAGAAGATGACTGTGCAGTCAGGCAAATCGCGCTTCTCTTTGCAAACTCTGGCGGCAGAAGAATTCCCTACCGTCGCACAAGCAGAACACTTCAACGCCAGCGTTAGCCTGCCGCAAAAAACGCTCAAGCACCTGTTTAACAT
>NZ_JASJVC010000478.1:0-249 GCF_035019905.1 Sphingomonas sp. 10B4
GTACCGTAGTTGTAATTACCGATCATGGCTAATCCTTAGATGTCGAGTACTTGAGGTTGCTGCGCAGTGTGCGGATGAGTTGCCTCAGCGTACACTTTCAGCTTCTTGATCATCGCGTAACCGAGTGGGCCTTTAGGCAACATGCCTTTAACTGCCTTCTCGAGTGCACGGCCTGGAAAACGCGCTTGCATTTTCTGGAAATTAGTTTCGTAGATACCGCCTGGGTAGCCAGTGTGACGGTAGTAAGTC
>NZ_JASJVC010000479.1:0-248 GCF_035019905.1 Sphingomonas sp. 10B4
ATACGGTGCGGGCCTGGCACCGGCTGTATCGCGAGCATGGCCTGACCGGCTTGGTGGTATTCGACATTGGTGGCAGCCACAGCCGGCTTTCGGCGGAACAGGAAGTGGCGCTGTTTGCCTGGGTCAGCGCCAGCCTGCCTCGCAATACGCGCACGATCGGTGCGTGGATCGCCGACAGCTTTGGCCTTGAGTATAGTCACGCTGGGCTGATCGCGTTGCTGCATCGGCTGAACCTGGCATATCGCAAG
>NZ_JASJVC010000480.1:0-248 GCF_035019905.1 Sphingomonas sp. 10B4
ATCAAAGTGCGCGCTGACAGGTCGAAGCAAAGGCTGCTCATCAGCATAACAGTCTGCAATGGTGCGCTGACTTTGTGTCGGGTGCATACGTTGCGCTAATTCCTGGCAGCGGGTTGTGAGCCACGCATTTAAATCCGCAAAGGAAGCAAAGCGGGCCAACGGGGTAAACAGCCATTCCCGTACATTGCCAACTTGATTCTCGACCTGACCTTTCTCCCAACCAGAAGCAGGAGTGCAGGCCACTGGTT
>NZ_JASJVC010000481.1:0-248 GCF_035019905.1 Sphingomonas sp. 10B4
GCGCACAATTTTTTAGTTACACCGGCGATCAGCAAACAAAGTCCCAAGCAGCATGAATACTTTAGTCGACAATAATAGTGCCCCAGTGCGCTACCGTGTAGTGCATGAGACCCGTTACACCTACCCAAGCCTGGTCACCTTATCTCAGCAGTTTTTGCACATGACACCGCGGGACTTTGCGTACCAACAGACAGAGTTCCATCAGATCGTGATGGACCCAGGCGAAGATGACGGGGTCGATGGTGTTG
>NZ_JASJVC010000482.1:0-248 GCF_035019905.1 Sphingomonas sp. 10B4
TGTATGTTCAATGGTGAGCGGCCATTGAAGTTTTTATCCATAGGCGCCTTTCCGACAAGTGCGGATTTTAAATCTGTGTAAATTTTATATCGTAGCTCTCATCCAAGCATTCGCCGGGGATTGAGCCGTCATATCGAAGCGCGCCGGTGGGCTATTTCCGAGGAGAGTCTCGCCGGGAATGAGTAAAAAGTTTAGAAGCAGTGGTCATCACATGGCGTTTTCCTACAGTCGCATCGCTATTAACCTCG
>NZ_JASJVC010000483.1:0-248 GCF_035019905.1 Sphingomonas sp. 10B4
CTCTTGCAGCATGTGGCGGCGCTGCTCGGCGTATTCAGCCTTGTTGTAGATGCCGCGTGATGAACGGCCATCTTCGTGGGCAAGACACTTCTCGATCCAGTCACTGTTGAAGCCCAACTCGTTGAGGATGGTCGAACCGGTGCGGCGCAGGTCATGCACACTGAAATTTTCGATTGGCAGACCCTTCGCTTTCGACCGCTCCACGACTATCTGCCCGACACGGTTCAGCGTGGCGTTCGACATACACT
>NZ_JASJVC010000484.1:0-248 GCF_035019905.1 Sphingomonas sp. 10B4
TCGTCGACACGGCCGAGGTCACCGATGAGGACGTCACCGAGGAGCTCGACAAGCTGCGCAGCCGCTTCGGCACGCTCATCACGGTCGACCGCCCCGCCAAGACCGGCGACTTCGTGCAGATCGACCTCGTCGCATCCATCGGCGACGTCGAGGTCGACAACGCGACCGGCATCTCCTACGAGGTCGGCACCGGCGACTTGATCGACGGCATCGACGAGGCACTCGACTCGCTCAGCGCGACCGAGACC
>NZ_JASJVC010000485.1:0-248 GCF_035019905.1 Sphingomonas sp. 10B4
GTACGGACTGGTCTGTCACAACAGAGCGCATTATAGCCGCAATTAGAAACAATAGCGCAAATGTGCCAGGCCCTTGTTTGCCTCAGGCGCTTTTTATTTGTGCCAAATCGAGCTTCATCGGCCCGGCGACTTCCACGAGTTCGAGCATGCCGGCCGCCACCGCCGCCGCCAAATCTTCTTCCAACAGTGGCAACACGATGGCGGCCGGCTGCAGCAAGGCCGTTACCCCATACGCGCGATTACGGCCG
>NZ_JASJVC010000486.1:0-248 GCF_035019905.1 Sphingomonas sp. 10B4
GTGTTGGATGAGCGCGCCAGACCAAAACCATCAGGGTACTCAACACGCAAGCCGTCAATCGTAATAATTTCATCCGCGCCCGGGAAGTCGGCGTTCTTTTGCATTTGCGCAATGACGGCAAAGTTTTCACCTTCTGCTAACTGTAATTGCAATTCTGGCGTACTGTCAGATTGTGGCAAGCTATTTAATGTCGCAGTCATGTCGCTGACTTTGCTGAGAATTTCCAACAAACGCGCACCAGCGTACAT
>NZ_JASJVC010000487.1:0-248 GCF_035019905.1 Sphingomonas sp. 10B4
GTGAAACAGCGAAAATACTGAGCCCGGAAAAAACCATCCTGATGCCCGATCTCGATGCCACCTGTTCGCTCGATCTCGGCTGCCCGGCCGATGAATTCGCCGCCTTTTGTGATGCCCATCCGGATCGCACCGTGGTCGTCTATGCCAATACCAGTGCCGCTGTGAAGGCGCGTGCCGATTGGATGGTCACTTCGAGCATAGGGCTCGATATCGTCGCAGCCTTGCATGCCGAGGGCAAGAAGATACTG
>NZ_JASJVC010000488.1:0-247 GCF_035019905.1 Sphingomonas sp. 10B4
GCATAATCGAGGCCATATTTGGCGAGCTGACCGACCTTATAATTTTCCAGCACGACGTCGCACTGCGCGACCAAGTCGCGGATGATTTGCTGTCCCTCGGGTGTGGCCAGATCGACCGTGATCGCTTGCTTGCCGCGATTGGCCGCCAGATAATACGCCGCTTCGCTGCTGTCCTGGCCGTTTGCATCTTGCAGATACGGCGGGCCCCAACTGCGGGTATCGTCGCCGACACCGGGGCGTTCTACCT
>NZ_JASJVC010000489.1:0-246 GCF_035019905.1 Sphingomonas sp. 10B4
CATCCCCGATGACTCGCACGCCAAAACGTCGACGGGAATCCCTAATCGGACTCAAATGTAAGGCGAGAACCACTAGCGGCCCCAAGGCGACCGCGGGAGACACCATCAATGCTTTGGTACTTGGGCGATCCGACCGCTTGCTATCGCTTGCTGAACGGATCAATCCGTCAGCTATACTCCGTCTGCTTGACGACCCGCGAAATCGTCGCTCGCTCAAGCCATGATTCTGAAATCTGCAGGATCGAT
>NZ_JASJVC010000490.1:0-246 GCF_035019905.1 Sphingomonas sp. 10B4
CCGTGATGCTGATGCGCCGGATGCAGTCAAGGCCATCAACGACCAGTTGGCTCGCGACCACGACAAGGCCGCATCTTCTTCGTCACCAACGAACTGATCGACGAATAGACAGGCACTCGCGCCGCTTATCGGCGCTTCGTTTTCGCCCCCGCTTCGGACAATGGCTGGCACACCCAAAAGCCCGCCATGGAATCCAGCAGTCAGGACCGCCGCCTCCCCGCCACGCAACGCAAGCTCGATCAGGCT
>NZ_JASJVC010000491.1:0-246 GCF_035019905.1 Sphingomonas sp. 10B4
GCCCTGGCGCAATCAAAAGGTAAAGCGGCGCTATTAGATTTTTATGCTGACTGGTGCGTCTCTTGTAAAGAGATGGAAAAATTGACTTTCACCGATGATAAAGTGAAGGCAAAAATGGACCAGATGTTATTGCTGCAAGTCGACGTCACCGCCAATAATGCAGATGACAAAGTATTACTGAAACGCTTTGGTTTGTTTGGTCCGCCTGGGATTATTTTCTTTAATCAGCGCGGAGAAGAAATTACT
>NZ_JASJVC010000492.1:0-246 GCF_035019905.1 Sphingomonas sp. 10B4
TCTCTGAACTGATCAACGGTAATCAAGTCATCAAAGCCGTACCTGATGCGTTGAAAGCCTTAAAGGCGTTCCAGTTAGCATCCGTCACGAAAGAGCTTGCTGAAGTTTTTTAATCAGGGCTTACGCAAAGACGTCCCAGCGGCGTCATGCATCCTAAGTTGATCTTCTTCTCAGAGCAATTTTACGTAAGCCCGGCCGGTTCGTTTCAGGTTTAGTTCATCTCAGATATGTGTTCAGTCTAACTTG
>NZ_JASJVC010000493.1:0-246 GCF_035019905.1 Sphingomonas sp. 10B4
GCTGTATGCTGACCACTCCGCCGATCAATTGTTCAAGCTCGTCACGGTAACGCGTCACCTCACTAACCGTACCGATCGAGCCGGCTGATTTACGCAATGCATCACTCATTGCACTGCGTTCGATACGAGTATTGAACCAGACCACCGGCCGCCGGTGCGGCAGGATCTCGTCGGGTGCATAGATATAACCGCCACTGACCTCACCGATTCGATATGCGCCACTCCCATCAGGGCACAGCACAATAT
>NZ_JASJVC010000494.1:0-246 GCF_035019905.1 Sphingomonas sp. 10B4
GGTTTTGTGGTGTTTTTTTTTCTGTTTTCGTTTTTTTTTTGGGTGGGGGGGGGGGGGGGTTGTTGGGGGGTGTTTTTTTTTTGGGGGGGGGGGTGGTTTCCCGGCTCTTGTCGGGTGGGGGGGGGGTGGGGGGTGGGGGCCGGGGCCTGGGCGGGCGGGGGGGAGCGGGGGGGGGGCCCGGCGGGCCCGCGGGGGGCGGGCGCGCCCGCCGCCGGGCGCGCGGGGGCCGGGCCGGCCCCGGGGGGG
>NZ_JASJVC010000495.1:0-246 GCF_035019905.1 Sphingomonas sp. 10B4
AGATGTGTATTAGAGACAGGTTTTGATCGTATCAGATTTTCGCTTATTGTTGGGATGATTCGACCACTTTTGCACCTCTGAGGCGTATGTGACTTGTATTTTGAGTTATGCTTCGAAGTCTAGGCTCGGTAGCTGGGTCGCGAAATTCACAACGACAGTCTTTTAGACATATATGGGTCCCGCCCAAAAAAATGGAGTACTACAGCGAAGTCGGGGAAAGATTAAATTAATAACGAAGCGAGTGGC
>NZ_JASJVC010000496.1:0-245 GCF_035019905.1 Sphingomonas sp. 10B4
CCGGAGCGCTTGCCGAGACTGCAGCCGCCAAGGACGCCGCCGACCACCACGTCGCCGAACTCGAAGCCGAGCGTGATAGCATCGCCGCAACACTTGCCGAGACTGCAGCCGCCAGGGACGCCGCCAACACTACCGTCGCCGAACTCGAAACCGAGCGCGATCGTATCGCCGGAGCGCTTGCCGAGACGGCAGCCGCCAAGGACGCCGCCGACCACCACGTCGCCGAACTCGAAGCCGAGCGTGAT
>NZ_JASJVC010000497.1:0-245 GCF_035019905.1 Sphingomonas sp. 10B4
GTGCTTTGACAGCAGCAGTTTTCAAAATGCCGCGGATGTTGTTGACTACCAAAGTAGCCAAGGCTTCGCCATCGACATCTTCAGCGATGATCAGCAATGGACGACCGGCTTTAGCAACTTGTTCCAAGATTGGCAACAGATCACGGATGTTCGAGATTTTTTTGTCGAACAGCAGGACGAAAGGATTTTCCAGAATCACTGATTGTTTTTCCGGATTGTTGATGAAGTATGGCGACAAGTAGCCG
>NZ_JASJVC010000498.1:0-245 GCF_035019905.1 Sphingomonas sp. 10B4
ACCGTAAGGAGGGCGATTACCACGGCAGGGTTCGTGACTGGGGTGAAGTCGTAACAAGGTAGCCGTATCGGAAGGTGCGGCTGGATCACCTCCTTTCTAGAGTAGCGCCGTAGTTGAGTGTTCACTTTTATTGACTGTTAAATTAAATAACGAGAAAAGCTTGGTAGTGATACCAGGGAAGCCAGTTATTCCTCAGTAAGCGTCGCGAGCGCTTCAAGGTTCAATCCAGAAGCGCAGTCGTACTT
>NZ_JASJVC010000499.1:0-245 GCF_035019905.1 Sphingomonas sp. 10B4
TTGCGAGGCAATTTCATCAGAAAAATCTTTACGCCGTCCCAACTGTAAGTCGCCATGGTCGCCAACGAGACCAAGCACCGAACGTCGACCAAAAATTGCGCCACCCTGCCCAGAAGTGCCGGTGTCAAGGTTGAGTCCACCTTCCAACACAAACAAGGCTTTCAAGTTGCCACCGAGGGATTCAGAACCACGAAAACCAAAACGTGACGCTTGCAACAACCCAGAATGAATCACCGCACGTCCAC
>NZ_JASJVC010000500.1:0-245 GCF_035019905.1 Sphingomonas sp. 10B4
CTCGGGCGCCGGTTGCCGCTCGCCGTCATCGACCACATCCAATTCGTGCTCGAACGGATGCAGAAAGGCATCCGGATCCCGACGACGTCCATGCCCGAATTGCGCGTCCTTCACCCGCAGGAGTTCGACGCCGCCACGGCCATGGCCCGCTCGGTCAGCGCGAGCCTGGACACCGCCCTCCCCGACGAGGAAGCGGTGTTCCTCACCATGCACCTCCTCAACGCGACGAGGGACGAACCCAATGG
>NZ_JASJVC010000501.1:0-245 GCF_035019905.1 Sphingomonas sp. 10B4
CGCGTAATCAGCGCGCCGAGCTCCTCAACGGAATTGTGGCTAGTCAATACCGTGCGCAACTTGTCTGAACGCGCCGGTATACAAATGCCCGAAGTTGCGGTCTACGATGGTGAGGCCAATGCCTTTGCCACCGGTGCCTTTAAAAATTCCGCCTTGGTTGCCGTTTCGACGGGTTTGCTTGAGAGCATGACCAAGGAAGAAGTGGAAGCCGTACTCGGCCATGAAATCGCCCATATTGCTAACGG
>NZ_JASJVC010000502.1:0-245 GCF_035019905.1 Sphingomonas sp. 10B4
GATGCGCGCTTTCTCGGCATGTACGGTGATGCAGCAGCCACCGCCAAAGTGGCCAAGGACTTCAAAGTGTATTATCAAAAAGTCGATGGCAATACACCGAGCAGTTACACCATGGACCATACGGCCGGCAGTTATGTGTTTGATAAAGAAGGGCATATCCGCCTGTTCTTACGGCATGGGCAGGGTACGGCACCGGTGGTGCATGATTTGAAGTTGTTGCTGAAGTAAGCTACGCGGTGTTGACG
>NZ_JASJVC010000503.1:0-245 GCF_035019905.1 Sphingomonas sp. 10B4
CCCCCGACCCGTCCAGCAGACGGCGATAAACGCTATTGAGCCGGGCGATTTCCACGTCCTTGTTGGCAATCAGCGTAGCCCAATCGAAAACGGCCTTCTCTACCTGCCAGCCGAAGCCGCGCGCATCCTCGACTTCACCATGAAAATGCGCCGCGTACGCCATCAGTTTTTTGGGAATGCAGCCAACGTTGACGCAGGTACCGCCCAGATATTGCTGCTCCACAATACCGACTTTTGCACCGTAT
>NZ_JASJVC010000504.1:0-245 GCF_035019905.1 Sphingomonas sp. 10B4
GTCAGCACCGAAACGCGCGCCGATGCCGTGATTTTCTCGGTCGAAGACAATGGGCCCGGCATACCCGAAGCCGAACGCGCACTGGTTTTTCAACGCCATTACCGCATCAACGAAAGCAGTCAGAACAAAGTCAGTGGCAATGGCATAGGCTTAGCCATCGTCGCCGACATCGTCAAAGATCATAATGCCCACATCAGCATTGCTGATGCGGCCGGCGGCGGCACCCTGTTTGCGGTGCTGTTTCC
>NZ_JASJVC010000505.1:0-245 GCF_035019905.1 Sphingomonas sp. 10B4
CCATTGTAGCTGGCGTACAGGAAGGACAGCCATAATTCGGCCACCAGCATGCGTTCGAAGCTCGGTGCGCCGGTCAGCCACAGCATGACCGGATAGGCGGTCAAAATGGTCAGGATGGTAAACACCAGCAGCAAGGGTTTGCTGCCGATTTTATCGGATAAGCTGCCCATTACCGGCAACCAAAAGAAATTCGATACACCGATGCACAGCGTGACGATCAGACTGTCGGTGGTGCTGAGTTTGAG
>NZ_JASJVC010000506.1:0-245 GCF_035019905.1 Sphingomonas sp. 10B4
GTGCACACTACTAACCTGCTGGTGGCGCAGACTGGCCATGATCCAGCGTTCGACGATTTGCACCTCTGATTCTGCCTTGGCCTTGTCCTGCGGATGGTAAGGGCGTGCCTGTAAAATGGAGGTGCCATAGTGACGCGCAAAGTCGAGCACAGTGTCGTTGCTGCGCGGTTCGTAGCGGTTGGCGTCGGCGATCATTGCCTTCGGATTATCCGGCACGATGAGCTGAGTGACGCCACCATAAAATG
>NZ_JASJVC010000507.1:0-244 GCF_035019905.1 Sphingomonas sp. 10B4
TCATATTACTGCCCAGATATAAACGCTGCTGCGTCTTGGTCACAGCCGGTTCATCGCCGACTTTGGCCACGCGCTTTTTGAGCAAGGCGTTCATCAAGGTCGACTTACCGACATTGGGAATCCCCATGATCATCATACGTAAAGGCTTGGTCGGCACGCCGCGATGCGGTGCCATTTTCAGCGCAAAGCCGGGCACCTTGGCAACATCGGCCGGCTTCTTGCAACTCATCGCCACTGCATACAC
>NZ_JASJVC010000508.1:0-244 GCF_035019905.1 Sphingomonas sp. 10B4
GGATTGGGATGTGCTGAACCATCAAAATAGGCCTGCCAGGTGTCAGCACCCAGTCCGTTGACAGCGCAGTTGCTTTGCTTATTACTTTGCGCATTACTTTTCTTGTGTTGGGCTAATTTTTCAGCCTGTAGTTGTTGACGTACGATATGGCGAGCACGAATTTTTTCCTGCTCTAATAATCGTGCAGCGATGAGATTTTCTAAGCCTTTTTCACCTGCAATGTTGAACAGGATTTTTTCTAAAG
>NZ_JASJVC010000509.1:0-244 GCF_035019905.1 Sphingomonas sp. 10B4
GTGGTTTGATGCCCGAGTTTTCCCAGCAGGGTCAGAATCAAGGTTTGGTTGACGACATTGTCTTCGGCGATTAACACGCGCAAGCGGCGCAAGGCTTGCGTCGTAGCGCTGCTATCGCCAGGCTCGGCCAGCGTTGCAGCAGCGGCGCTGCTCGGCAGTTCTATTGGCAGTGACAGGGTGAAGCAACTTCCTTGATTCGGAGCACTGACCAGTGTGATGCTGCCACCCATCAGTTGTGCCAGGC
>NZ_JASJVC010000510.1:0-244 GCF_035019905.1 Sphingomonas sp. 10B4
GCATGGTCTCTCCACTCAAAAAAAAGTCCGCCAGTTGGCGGACCGATGTTCAACTTCTCAGCTTACTTCTTGACCGTAGCCGGTGCTGCCGATAATTTTTCTTTGGCAGCCTTGGCGACGAGGAAGTCTAATACCTGGATCACGGCACGGTTTTGCTGATCTTCGCTCACCCGCGTCACGGTCGAAACCGCTTGCGCTGGAGATGTAACGTAGCGGCCATCGATAGCGATGGTCGGCACGCTGT
>NZ_JASJVC010000511.1:0-244 GCF_035019905.1 Sphingomonas sp. 10B4
TCACAGAGGCGCTCAAGTACCGACCTGACTTTGGTTTGGCTGCGAATAACCTGGGTTTCGTTTACTTTAAACAAGAGAAGTTTGCCGAGGCGGCACGCTGGTTTGAAAATACTTTGCAAATCGATCCTTCGAGAGCCATCGCCTATCTCAATCTTGGCGATGCAAGAGCAAGGCTGAATGACAACGAAAAGGCAAAAGCCGCCTACAACACCTTCTTGCAGCTATCGCCGAATAGTCCCAATGC
>NZ_JASJVC010000512.1:0-244 GCF_035019905.1 Sphingomonas sp. 10B4
GGATTACCTCGCGGTAGGTTCGAGCGCGACGCTTCGCGTGGACGTGACGGCGCCCTCCGATAAGCGCTCGATCCCGCACGGCAAGCAACGATCACTTCCCCGCGACGACTACGACGGCGTCTCGTTCATGGCAAGCTCCGGCATTTGGCAAAGCGTGTGGATCGAAGCGCGCGGCCGCACCTACGCTGAATCCGTCTCGCTGAGAGGCGACTCACTGACGGGGTTTGAGGTCACCGTGCAGGTC
>NZ_JASJVC010000513.1:0-244 GCF_035019905.1 Sphingomonas sp. 10B4
GCGCACACCGAAGTAGCTGAGTATTTTCTGCAAGTTACAGCGAAATGATACTGCCATATTGTCGCCTTGTATTTATACCAAAGCGCCGACTTGCTCTGCGCTTTCCTTACACTTGCCAGAGGATTACATGCTTAAGCCGTTCCCGCGCCGCAGCGTCTTGCCCACAGCGCCAACACCACAACAGCTATTGACGACACTCGCGGCGGGCACTGCCGCCGGCGGAAAATATTTGCAGCAGTTATTG
>NZ_JASJVC010000514.1:0-244 GCF_035019905.1 Sphingomonas sp. 10B4
ATCTTGCACCAACTGTAGTGAGTTTGCCGCTGCACTGGCAAACTGCCTTACAGCCTCAATTACTGCAAGATGAAAACGTGCTCAATGCCTTTGAGGTTGACTTGGACACGCAATTGCGTTTCCGCAAGGGCTTTGTCGTGGTGACCGACCGCGGCTTATTGTCTTGTGCCGCCGGCGAAGCGAGTTGGCAGCGCTGGGAATATCGTGACGGTTTGCAACTTACGCATCATGACCATGCCGGTGT
>NZ_JASJVC010000515.1:0-244 GCF_035019905.1 Sphingomonas sp. 10B4
GTGTGGCGCGCCGGTGGCCGTGATTGGCGACGCGCTTGCTGGCAGTGGCTGCGCTGCTGCGGCAGCTTGCTGCTGTTGCCGGCGATTGCCGCGCTGGCGCTGCGCCATACCGATTTGCAGCAATGGCCCTTGGCGCTGCAAGCCTTGCTCACGCTGGGCATCGTCACGCCCTTGGCCCCACTGTTGTATCGGCTGGCATTCGAGCCGCTCGCCAGCGCCGGTACGCTGGTGTTGTTAATCGTCT
>NZ_JASJVC010000516.1:0-244 GCF_035019905.1 Sphingomonas sp. 10B4
GTAATGTAGTCATCTTATTCTCTTCGAGTTACATAGGGTCGGTTATCACTGATCTCCCGATTTGAGTGATAACAGACCCTGACAATCAGATTTTTTTTGATCAAATCCAGTAGCCTGGGCGACTGTACGATGCGTGAAGCCGGCTCTCGTAGTCGCGATCCATAGTGAGTTGATCATCAAAATCGGGACTATTTTTTACCTGCTCTTTAGTCAATTTCACATACACGTTACGAGTGCTCCAATC
>NZ_JASJVC010000517.1:0-244 GCF_035019905.1 Sphingomonas sp. 10B4
TAAGCGCAACAAGCCTGATCTGATTATCGGTGTCGGTGGCTGCGTCGCCTCGCAAGAAGGTGCGGCGATTATCAAGCGTGCGCCTTATGTTGATGTGGTATTTGGTCCGCAAACTTTGCATCGTTTGCAACAATTGCTGAATGATCGTCGTACCAGCGGACGTTCGCAAGTCGATATCAGTTTTCCTGAAATTGAAAAGTTCGATCATTTGCCTCCTGCGAAAGTAGAAGGCGCGACGGCGTTT
>NZ_JASJVC010000518.1:0-244 GCF_035019905.1 Sphingomonas sp. 10B4
ACGCAGCGGCGGCGCGGGGACGCAGAGCACCTCGCCATCCACCCACACCCCAACAACCAGCGCCCCCGCACCCCCCCACCGAACGCCGCCCCCACCCCCCCCCCACACCCACCCAAACCCCCACCCCCCCCCCCCCCCCCCCCACCCACCCCACGGCGGCGGACCCCGGCACCGGGACCGCGGGGGCGACGCCCGCCGCCGGCGCGGGGCGCCCGGGCGGCCGGACCGAGCGCCCCCACCGCCC
>NZ_JASJVC010000519.1:0-244 GCF_035019905.1 Sphingomonas sp. 10B4
ATTACCGTCTGGTCGAGTTCGCCGCAAAACTCTCTGTTGTGATGCGGCTGCATGGCGTGCTGTTGAAGTGGCTGCTCTAGTAGTCCTTGGAGCGGTATCTTCCCATGGACATCGTATTTCGTCCGAAGATTGGCGACGTGTCGGCGATCAGGGCGTGGGTTCTCGGGGCCTTGGAGGTTTAGGCTGCGAGGCTCGATTCTTCGCGATTGGTCGCTGGAAGTGTCTGGTTCTTGGCCTCTTCGTT
>NZ_JASJVC010000520.1:0-243 GCF_035019905.1 Sphingomonas sp. 10B4
TGACGGAACTGATCGTCACGCCGGCGAGATCATCCAGCAGCACGAGCACGCGCGTCAATAGCTGTCCCCATTCGATCTCGACTATGCGGCCGGGCAAGCGATTACGCAGGCTGATTTGCCCCTGTAAATTCTTGGCCAAGGCCACTTCGGTTTCCTTGAACAGCATCTGTACCGGCTGCGCCGCCTGCCAAGTCGCCAATTGCTGCGCGCTGCCCAGCAAGGT
This sequence comes from Sphingomonas sp. 10B4, assembly GCF_035019905.1. NCBI lineage: Bacteria > Pseudomonadati > Pseudomonadota > Alphaproteobacteria > Sphingomonadales > Sphingomonadaceae > Sphingomonas > Sphingomonas sp. 10B4. The sequence goes on from NZ_JASJVC010000520.1 coordinate 224, forward strand.
CGCCGTCAATTGCAGTGCAC
>NZ_JASJVC010000521.1:0-243 GCF_035019905.1 Sphingomonas sp. 10B4
ATCGACACACATGGCAAGGCTTCGATGGCGTGGCCGAATTGTTGATACACCGCTTGTTCGCTGAAGGTACCGATCGGGCCCAAAAAGGCCACGACCACACGCCGCTCCAAGGCCCGGCAAGCCGACATGATTTCGCGGAAAATCAATTGAATATCGGCACTCAGCAAAGGCCCCGGGTTACGTTCGGCCACGCTGCGCAAAACCTGCGCTTCGCGCTCCGGGCGAAACACCGGTGCATTGGTT
>NZ_JASJVC010000522.1:0-243 GCF_035019905.1 Sphingomonas sp. 10B4
ACTGGCGACCACCATGTCGATAATCAGAAAGGGGATAAAGATGGAAAAGCTGATCTGGAATGCCGTTTTTAATTCGCTGGTGACAAACGCCGGGATCAATATTCGCAGCGATACATCTTCGGGGCCTTGCAGCGCCGGCGTGCGAGACAGCTTGGCATACAAGGCCAGATCTGCCTGACGCGTTTGCTTAATCATGAATTCCTTGAGCGGCGCAGAACCCTTATCCATCGCCTGGAGCATGGT
>NZ_JASJVC010000523.1:0-243 GCF_035019905.1 Sphingomonas sp. 10B4
CCACGAGGCCAGTGTGTCATTCGGGGTGGCTACGCTGACTCACATGAACGCAGAGGAACACGCCCGGGAGGTAGATCGGCTGGAGAGATTGAGGACGCTACTCGCGGCCCGGAACCGCATCGAGGAGGTTTCTCGGGCCGTCGTTGCTGCGTCGAGTGACGATGACGCCGCGGAGCGAGTCCGTCGCCTTCTGGGTTGCTCAGAGATCGCAGCGCGGCACGTCATCTCGACACCGTTGCGCAT
>NZ_JASJVC010000524.1:0-243 GCF_035019905.1 Sphingomonas sp. 10B4
GCGCGCACGCGCTTGGAAGCTCGATGTGCCGCTACAATTTGCGCTGGCGCTGCTGCTCATTGGCGGCGGCTTTTTAGTGCTGCCGCTGGGAATCTGGCTGGCCCCGGCCGATGGCATGGTGGCATTCAAGTGGCTGTTCATCAGTTATATCTTGCAAAGCCTTGGTGAGTTGCTGATTTCACCAGTCGGCTATGCCATGATAGGGCGCTTGGCACCGACCAAATATCAAGGAGTAATGATGGG
>NZ_JASJVC010000525.1:0-242 GCF_035019905.1 Sphingomonas sp. 10B4
TCTTTGTAACGTTTGAGCGAATCAAGCTCGCCGGTCCAGGTAACGACATTGTTGCGTAACAAGCGAACGGAAGAAGTACGCTTGACGATACCGTCGGTAACCAGACAGCCGGCGATCGCGCCAACTTTACTGACCAAGAATACTTGACGAATCTCGACCATACCGATGATCTGTTCGCGTTTTTCCGGTGCCAGCATACCAGACAAGGCAGCTTTGACTTCGTCGACCGCATCGTAAATGAT
>NZ_JASJVC010000526.1:0-242 GCF_035019905.1 Sphingomonas sp. 10B4
GTTCTTCGCGCGGTTGATAGTCGCGGCCCGAAATCGATACGCAACTGCGCGAGCCGAGCAATACCAGAGCTGGGCAGGCGTAGTACCACGTATCGGGGTAGCCTTGATCTTGCAGCAAACGATGGGCTTTGTCGGCGATGCTTTTTTCACTGTCTTCGGCCGTGATCAGACTGGCTAATTGGCTCAGCACTGCTTTGGCGGCGGCCTGAATCTGACGATGTTGCTCGATTTCGAGTTCGGTG
>NZ_JASJVC010000527.1:0-242 GCF_035019905.1 Sphingomonas sp. 10B4
CGATCCGACCCGCGCGCCGGTGATGGCCGGCAGCCATATTGATACCCAACCTACCGGCGGTAAATTTGATGGCAATTATGGTGTGCTGGCGGCACTCGAAGTCATGCGCAGCTTAAACGATCATGGCATTCACACTGAGGCGCCATTGGAAGTCGCATTTTGGACAAATGAAGAGGGTTCGCGCTTTGTGCCGGTGATGATGGGCTCGGGCGTATTTTGCGGCGCCTTCAGTCTCGCACATG
>NZ_JASJVC010000528.1:0-242 GCF_035019905.1 Sphingomonas sp. 10B4
ACTCGGGGCCCGGCGCGGGCCCCGCGCACAAAAAAAGAACCAACACCCCAGCCCCGCCCCCAGGATAAATGTGGAGCGCTAGGACGCGCGGCCCGGCCGGGCCCCGGGTCCCGGCGGGGGGGGCGCGGTGGTGGTACAGGGCGGGCGTGGCGGCGGGCGTGCCGGTGGGCTCGTTGGCGATGGTGTGGGGGTCGGCGTCGTGGAGGGTGCGCGTCGCTTTGGGTTCGTTCTGGGGATAGTGG
>NZ_JASJVC010000529.1:0-242 GCF_035019905.1 Sphingomonas sp. 10B4
GCCCAGTACTTTTATGTTAATGGTCGTTTTGTGCGCTACAAACTGCTGACACACGCCGTGCTAGCCTCGAATAAGGATGTCTTGCACGGCGACCGCTATCCCGCGTATGTGCTGGCCTTAGAACTCGACCCGGCGTTGGTTGACGTCAACGTCCACCCATCCAAAATCTAAGTACGCTTCCGCGACAGCCGCGCCGTCCATCAATTTGTCTTTCACGCCGTCAGCCGCGCCTTAGCCCTGAC
>NZ_JASJVC010000530.1:0-241 GCF_035019905.1 Sphingomonas sp. 10B4
CGCCATTTCGGCTTCGCTGGTACCACCGGCTTTACAAACTTCGATGAAGGCGGCCAAGGCCGGATTATCTTCTGCTGCGAGGGTCGCCAGCGGATGCTCGGCTGCGACGGCGCAGAAAGTCACGCCCATGATGGTATCGGCGCGCGTGGTGAAGACGTACATTTTGCCGTCTTGTATCAGGCTGCCGGCGGCATCCTTGATATCGTGCGTGAATGCAAAGCGCACGCCCTCGCTCTTGCCT
>NZ_JASJVC010000531.1:0-241 GCF_035019905.1 Sphingomonas sp. 10B4
GTGCGATACCAGCGCGGCCGCATTGAGCACATTCGGCGGCGCGCAGCAGTTCGAGGAAGCGTTGCGGCTTACGTAAGCCGTCATTGCGCACCAGCAGGTCGACGATGTCACTGCTGCACATGGAGAATACGCGTCCGAGATGGCCAAGCTCGCGCGCGGTCATGAAGGCCAGATCGCGGCACTCGCCCGGTACTTTCAGGCGGCGGCAAACTTGTTCCACCAAGCTAGCTTTGCCTAAATC
>NZ_JASJVC010000532.1:0-241 GCF_035019905.1 Sphingomonas sp. 10B4
GTACTGCACCAGGCGAAACTGCGGACACCCGCATTCCCGAATGTGACACCTTGATCCAATATATGGGTGGACGCGAAGCGATGCTGACGGCCGAACGTATGCTGGCCAAGGGTTTTCCGGCGCACTTGCCGGTTATCGTGATGGAAAATTGCAGCCGCAGCGATCAACGCTATCTGCGCTTGAGCTTGGCCGAACTGGCGCACGGCCTGCCGCTCTCGCATGGACCGGTATTGGTGATGAT
>NZ_JASJVC010000533.1:0-241 GCF_035019905.1 Sphingomonas sp. 10B4
GTCCTGCCCACTCTGACGTGTGGCGATGATGATTTTGCTATCGCTGCCGGTTCGATCAGGCGCAGCCAGTTCAGCACCCACGCCGAGTAGCGTGGACAGCGCAGCGCCAGCGAGGATGCGATCCCAATGCCAATCGACGCCATCTTCCAGTCCGGCATAACCCGCCGGGTCGATGCCGGGCAGGCGGTCGAGCGAAATGGATGAGGTATCGGGCAGGATCAACCGTGTCCACACAAGTAAT
>NZ_JASJVC010000534.1:0-241 GCF_035019905.1 Sphingomonas sp. 10B4
GAGATGTTCGCCCGAATTTCTTTCCTCAGCGACAGCGACAAAAAAGCCATCAAGGTACCGAATACAAGCCTGATCGCGGAGGGGCTTTATAGCTATGTCTTTGTTGAGAAAAAAGAAGGCGAATTCCAAAAACAGCGTGTCAATATTATTCGTCGTGGTCAGAACAATAGCTACGTCGATAGCGGCTTAAATGCCGATCAACGGATCGTCACTGAAGGCAGCTTGTTGCTCAATGCTGAGG
>NZ_JASJVC010000535.1:0-241 GCF_035019905.1 Sphingomonas sp. 10B4
GGCCGAGCTGCTCCGGCGCTCCGCGGGAGAAGACGACGACGAGCGCGACGATGACCAGAACTACGATCACGGACAGAACGGCGATCAGGGTGCGATCGGGCCTGCCCGGAGTGGGGTTCATCTGACCAGCATGACACCGCGCGCCGATTCATGGTCGCCCCAGTCACTTTCCTCGTTCAGGGGGACCTAGGCTGGCAGGGTGTCGACGCTCAGTGATCTCGTACTTGCCCAGGGCCGCAGC
>NZ_JASJVC010000536.1:0-241 GCF_035019905.1 Sphingomonas sp. 10B4
GTTAAAATCTCTGGATCAAGTACGTAAGGAGTTTTTAACGCTTCGCTATAAATCAGTTGAATGACCTGAGCCACGCAAATCGACTGAAAATCAAAACGTGAAACCTTTGAGGTTTGCACATACGGCCTAGAAATATTTGCAGGATTAGAAATTGATTGCACCTCCTGAGCCGACGATAAAACAGAGGACAACAACAAAACGACGAAAAAAATATTTTTCATTTTTTTAACTCCTGCAATGC
>NZ_JASJVC010000537.1:0-240 GCF_035019905.1 Sphingomonas sp. 10B4
GCCCATCACCTCAAGCAGTTGAAGCTGCCCACCGTGCTGCGCGAGTATGACAAGGTGGCCCGCGAGTGCGCGCGCGACGGCACGGACCATCCGCGCTATCTGCTGCGGCTTATCGAGCTCGAGCTGATCGATCGCGAACGGCGCACGATCGAGCGGCGTATCCGGGCGGCACGGTTCCCGGCGGTGAAGAGCTTCGACACGTTCGAGTTTACCGCCATCCCGAGCCTCAACAAGATGCTC
>NZ_JASJVC010000538.1:0-240 GCF_035019905.1 Sphingomonas sp. 10B4
CAACTCCCTTTGGAAACGGCTCTCTGGGAATGTTCCAATAATACTCATTCACTTTGCCTTCACTAATCACCAGTGGTTTGCTGATCGCCGTGATGTAAGGAGGGTTTTTGGTCTGGACATAACGCAGCTCGTACTCTCCATCGAGTATGTTGTCGAACTTGATTGAGCTGCCGAGGTTGGTGATGTAAGCGTGGCGTAATCCGGGGCATGTTGGAACACGAGCCACGCATAGTTTGAGAT
>NZ_JASJVC010000539.1:0-240 GCF_035019905.1 Sphingomonas sp. 10B4
GTCTGGCGATGTCGGTGTTGACCCTCGATGAAGGGGTGCTCGATACGCTGGTTCGTTTGCTGCGCTTGGTCAAGGAACCGCAACTGCTGCCTTTGCTGGCCCCCTTGATCAAGCAAGAGATGATCGTTCGATTGCTGCATGGCGGACATGGCCAGACCTTGCGTCATCTGATTCATGCCGGCTCGCCTGGGCAGCAAATCGCCAAGCTCATTTCATGGTTGAAGCAGCACTATACGGAAG
>NZ_JASJVC010000540.1:0-240 GCF_035019905.1 Sphingomonas sp. 10B4
CTTATCGCGTTGGGTAGAAACCCTCAAGCGTCCTAAGCGTATTCTCATCGTCGATGTGCCTATCGAACGCGATGACGGTAGTATTTCTCACTTTGAGGGCTATCGCGTACAACACAACACGTCCCGCGGCCCAGGTAAAGGTGGCGTGCGTTTTCACCAAGATGTGACCCTGTCAGAAGTGATGGCGTTGTCTGCTTGGATGACGATTAAGAATTCTGCTGTCAACGTACCATACGGCGG
>NZ_JASJVC010000541.1:0-240 GCF_035019905.1 Sphingomonas sp. 10B4
TCTTTGAAGTCGCCACCGGTTTTGAGGTCTTTGGCGATCAATTGCACCAGGCGGGCATCTAAGGCGGTTTCGATTTTTTCGATGACCGAGGCCTTGTCCCAATGATCACGATCGCACCAGCTTTGCACGGTGCTGCGTTTGATGTCGAGGTGTTGTGCAATCGATGAGATCCGCCAGCCTTGCCAATATAAGGCCCGCGCAAGACGACGCATGTCGGTTTTGTTTGCAAGGAGCGTAGCG
>NZ_JASJVC010000542.1:0-240 GCF_035019905.1 Sphingomonas sp. 10B4
GTATAGATTCGCGCCGGCAAACCTAGCCGCAGTTGACCGATGCGCGCTTCCGGTACATAGACTTTCAAATACAGATGATCGAGATTAACCATCTCCAACACCGATCCGCCCGGCATCACCATTTCGCCAGGCTCGCGCAAACGGCTCAATAACACGCCGGCTGCCGTCGCTTGAATCACCAAATCGCTGATCACGGAATTGGCTTCGCTCAGCGCGGCGGCAGCAAGATCGCGTTGCGCC
>NZ_JASJVC010000543.1:0-240 GCF_035019905.1 Sphingomonas sp. 10B4
TCCAAAAATATTTGGTATCGTTCCCATCGAGTATTTCAAGCCAAGGCAAGATCTCGATGGATCAACCGGACATAACCGCGGCGAGAGAAATAAATCTGGCGCAGAGAATGATTTTGAGGCTATACAGGTTTGGCTAAGTACCTTTGAAAAAGACTCCAATACGTATTTATCGTATCGCAACCAGGTTGAACGGTTCTTACTATGGTCCATCCTTGAGCTTGGAAAACCTCTTTCCTCCTT
>NZ_JASJVC010000544.1:0-240 GCF_035019905.1 Sphingomonas sp. 10B4
GCGCTACCCACGCTACCGCTGCTGCCACCAGCACCGAGCTGCAACGTGCCGGCGCTGATAGTGGTGAGCCCGCTGTAGCTATTGGCGGCACTCAAAGTCTGCGTGCCACTGCCGATTTTATTCAGAGCAATGGCGCTGAGCCCATCTTGTAAGTGCCCGGCGAAATTGACCGAACTATTGTCGCCGCCCGTGCTTAACTGCGCTGCGCTGGCACCGTTGTTACTGACCGTGCCTGCACTG
>NZ_JASJVC010000545.1:0-240 GCF_035019905.1 Sphingomonas sp. 10B4
GTCCAGGCCTGAGGTGTGACTGAGGCTTTCGCGTGAAACCTCGACGGCGAAACTCTCGGCTGTTTTATCCACCACCGTCATGCAGGCACCGTTGATGGCGATGGAATCGCCCAGCATGACGTCGCTCAGGTCGAGCCCGCCGGCGGCCAGTGTGAGTCTGACGCCCGAATCGGCGTCATCGCCCAGGGGTTGCACAGTAGTGATGGCGCCGATGGCGGCGACGATGCCAGTAAACATGAG
>NZ_JASJVC010000546.1:0-240 GCF_035019905.1 Sphingomonas sp. 10B4
GGTACAGGAAAACCCCGCCGCGATTCAGAATACGATGTACGTCAGCCACCATGGAGGCGACCCAACGCATATTGAAATCGCGTTCGCGCGGGCCGGTTTTACCCGCCAACAGTTCATCGACATAGCGCGTAACCGGCGCATGCCAGTGACGCATATTCGAGGCATTGATAGCAAATTCACTGGTTTCCTGCGGAATTTGCATATTGCGCTGAGTTAATACCCAAGAACCCATTTCACGGT
>NZ_JASJVC010000547.1:0-240 GCF_035019905.1 Sphingomonas sp. 10B4
GTACTGATGGTGCGCGAAACACCCTTCAACCTGGCGCACTTGCGCAACATGACTTCCGTGACCGAAATGGGCGGCATCGTTTATCCGCCGCTGCCCGGCTTTTATCACCGGCCACAATCGATTGCGGAAATGGTGGATCACACCGTGGGAAGAGTGTTGGATTTGTTCGCGCTCCCGCACGAACTGACGCCGCGCTGGAGCGGCATTCGCAGCACTCCCTGATCAGGCTGAGTAATATCC
>NZ_JASJVC010000548.1:0-240 GCF_035019905.1 Sphingomonas sp. 10B4
GTCACTGTACTACGCGCTTTGGGCGCTATTTCTTGCACCATCAGACCCATACCAACTTTTTTGCCAGTGATCGTGACGCGATTTGGATCGACTGGTTCATTTGATTCTGCTGTTGGTGCTGTTTGCGCATAAGCAGACATGCTCAGGCAAACCAACTGGCAAGCGACAGCAACCATCGACAAACGCGATGGGAATGTCGATGAAAGTTTTCTTGATTGCTTCATTTACTACTCCTTGATC
>NZ_JASJVC010000549.1:0-240 GCF_035019905.1 Sphingomonas sp. 10B4
GCCACGAACGCGACTCGAACGATCGCCTCGATCGTGTGCTTGTGGATGAATTCGTTGGACATTCGATCGGATGGTTATGTCGTACGGTAGCCGAGTGCTGCCTCAGATATCTCTCGTCGATTGTCGCCGCCCCGTACCGCTCCGTGAAGCAACACAGAAAACTCTCCCCTATAGCCGGCAACAAGCTGCCGCTAGATAAGATCCAAGTAGCAATTCCTCTCTGCATACCACCTGACACTT
>NZ_JASJVC010000550.1:0-239 GCF_035019905.1 Sphingomonas sp. 10B4
TTTCCAAGACATCCAATCTTCTGGATTTAAGAGTCTGACGGAAAATCAACGCGTTTCTTACGAAGCAGCTGTTGGTCCAAAAGGCGATAAAGCAGGCAATATCCAAATTCTCTCTTAATTGAGTAGATCGACGCTTAAGTATTGGTGAGTTGTCGATTCTGAATTAGCTTTATGTGTTGTGGTTTGTTTTTTTCTTAAATACCGGCCGGTGACACCACGCAGATAGCATGGGTTGGCGG
>NZ_JASJVC010000551.1:0-239 GCF_035019905.1 Sphingomonas sp. 10B4
CCTTGAGCGGGTGCAAGGGATAGTCGAAAAACCGCGTCCGGACGTGGCCCCGTCGACCCTAGCGGTAGTCGGTCGGTATATTTTGTCGGGGCGGATTTTTTCTTACCTCGAAACCTTGGGTAAAGGCTCGGGCGGTGAAATCCAACTCACCGACGGCATCGCTGCCATGCTCAAGGATTTCCCGGTGTATGCTTACCGTCCGGAAGCGACGCGTTATGATTGCGGTTCCAAGCTAGGCT
>NZ_JASJVC010000552.1:0-239 GCF_035019905.1 Sphingomonas sp. 10B4
GATAAACCCTTGGGCGACAGCGTGCATCTGGCAATGTTCTCGGCGAGGGTCTTGCGATGGAAGATGGCAACGCTCATGATGTGTCATACCTTGTATCGGAACAGTAATTATAGTGAATTATAGTCCTTTACAGTCCAATACAGTTCTACACTGTTTTTTGGAATTTTCCACCACGTCTACTGCCCTCGCCCAGGCTTATTTCGATGCCGGCACAGCTTGGCCTTGGATAGCATTATTAT
>NZ_JASJVC010000553.1:0-239 GCF_035019905.1 Sphingomonas sp. 10B4
AGACAAGCCAGTACCTTCATCAGTCGCACCGTGAATTTGCTCGACAGGCGGTGTGATCCAGATGACGTTGACGCCTAAGTTTTTAAAATAGCCTTGCTTGATTTTTTCTGTAATGCCTGCCAGATCACCACCTGCAAATCCGCGTAACTTTGCTGCATCATTTTTGCGTCCATAGGCAAGATCATTAGTCGGGTTCGCGTTATAAAACCGATCCGTTAGCAAGAAATATATAGTAGCGT
>NZ_JASJVC010000554.1:0-239 GCF_035019905.1 Sphingomonas sp. 10B4
GTTTCCAACCCTAATCTGGTAAGTATTGCACGCTGTTTGACAGCCAAGACCAATGCCAGTGGCATCAGAATCACCCAGACCAAATACGAAGCGTACGGCATGGCGGTTGCGGGCAGTGACACACCCACGATTGGATTTACACGGCATGTCAATGACGTGGATACAGGGCTGACGTACATGCAGCAGCGGTACTATGATCCTGTGGCGGGAAGGTTTCTGAGTGAGGATCCTGTGCTTAC
>NZ_JASJVC010000555.1:0-239 GCF_035019905.1 Sphingomonas sp. 10B4
TGTCAGGATCGTGCTCGGTCGGTAAGAATAAAAATTTGATGAATTTGTCATCATTGGCGTGCGGCAGACAGGCATCGAGGGCGCGCCGCGCCGCGCGACGACCGGCGCTGTCGCCATCGAAACTGAACACCACGTGATCGGTTTGGCGCAGCAGTTTTTGCACATGCGTAGCGGTACAGGCCGTGCCCAGCGTCGCCACCGCTTGGGGAAAACCCATTTGCGCCAGCGCCACCACGTCC
>NZ_JASJVC010000556.1:0-239 GCF_035019905.1 Sphingomonas sp. 10B4
ACTCGCCTCCTTCCAGAATCAGGCCGCGTTGCGACGTCAAGCGCAGGGCGACGGCACCGCTGTCTAGCAGCAACTGGCCCAGCGCAGTCGCCGCAATTTGACCAAAGGCCACGCCGTAGACCGCTCCGAGCTGCGACATGCCAGGCCTCGGCAGCGCGGCGGAAGGGGCCGCGGTGTCGAGCGGCGCGTCTCCACGGGGCACTGCGCACACCTGCTGAAGCCCGCGCATGCGTCTCGAT
>NZ_JASJVC010000557.1:0-238 GCF_035019905.1 Sphingomonas sp. 10B4
CCTGAATCAATGACTTGGGCTGGCGTCAAGCTAACCCGCTGATACCACTCAACTTAGTTTCGGATCGGGCTCTAAGAGACCTTCAGAAAGGCATTAATGAGCAAAGCTGGACCGTCGACGAATATCTCGAGATATTTCGGCGCTCTGGGCTGCGGGTCAAATCGTATCCATTCGGCGACGACCATCGGGCGTAATTTTGTCTCGCGTGCGCGAGCGATCAGGCCGCTTGCTTGATCTT
>NZ_JASJVC010000558.1:0-238 GCF_035019905.1 Sphingomonas sp. 10B4
GCTGCGTATGGTCAGCATCATCGATATCCTGAGTGACGGCTTGTCGTCGGTCTATACCTTTTATGATCCGGATGACAGCAATGCGTCTTACGGCACCTACAATGTGCTGTGGCAAATTCAGCAATGCATAGAATTGAATTTGCCTTATCTGTATCTGGGCTACTGGATTGCCGCCAGTCCTAAGATGGCTTACAAGACCAATTTCAAACCGCTAGACGGCTTGATACAAGGTGAGTGG
>NZ_JASJVC010000559.1:0-238 GCF_035019905.1 Sphingomonas sp. 10B4
TTTCATCGCGGACAAGATGCGATCCGAGCCATGCTGTGACGGCAAGAAAACATGATTCGCAATTTTAGGAATCTTGGAAAATGCATCGATCAGGCGCTGGTTAAATTCTTTAGGATGGCTGGTGACAAAACGAATACGTTCAATCTGCGGGAACTCGGCAATATATTCCAGCAACAGCGCAAAGTCGGCGATTTCGCCATCGTCCATTTTGCCGCGATACGCATTGACGTTTTGGCCC
>NZ_JASJVC010000560.1:0-238 GCF_035019905.1 Sphingomonas sp. 10B4
GTCAAACAACAACAAGAAAGAAGATTACTCTTAAGAAGAGCAAACTATTAAAAAAATCCTTTTAACCAGTAAAATTAAAAAAAAGTTCGTCTACCGGTGACCGACGCCGACACGACGCGGTTCGGCGTCTACCTCAACGATGCCACTGGCGCAAAAATGGACACACATCTCGACGTGCAGGTAGCTGTCGGCAATGCTGTCTGTCGACAGGACGCGCGGCCGTATTATGCCGTGACTG
>NZ_JASJVC010000561.1:0-238 GCF_035019905.1 Sphingomonas sp. 10B4
CTCTGATTTTATCTGTACTGTTAGGTATCGCTTCTTGGTCTGGCATCGCCCAGGCCTTAGAGTTTAGAGCTATCGGTGCGTCCCCCGTGATTTTGTATGATGCGCCATCGACCAAGGGCGGCAAGGTGTATGTTGCGCCGCGCGGCATGCCAGTGGAAGTGATTTTGACTTATGGCACCTGGAGCAAAGTACGCGACATGGGTGGCGATTTAAGCTGGGTAGAATCAAAAGAATTGGT
>NZ_JASJVC010000562.1:0-238 GCF_035019905.1 Sphingomonas sp. 10B4
CCGCCGCACAACGCGGACAGCAGCGTCCACTCGTTCGACAGTTCGGCGATCGCCGCGGATTGCTGACGGACGGCCTTGCAATCGCTCACAGGCGCAGCGCCGTGATGCTCGACGGCCGCACGACCGGAAGCAGGAACGCGATCGGATAGGTCGATGCGACGATCTGGTGGTCGAGCCCCGACTTCTAGTCGGGCGCGCCGTTCTCGTCATACGCCAGCTGCTCGAGGCTGCGCGCCAC
>NZ_JASJVC010000563.1:0-238 GCF_035019905.1 Sphingomonas sp. 10B4
CTACAAAGTACGGCGCTTAATGCGTGAAGCCCAGATCAAAACCGTCTGGAAGAGAAAATTTATCAACACGACAGATAGCAAACATGATTTACCAATAGCGCGCAATATTCTCAATAGACAGTTCAACCCAGCAGAGCCCAATCGCGCCTGGACTTCCGATATTACCTATGTCCGTACGCGTACTGGCTGGTTGTATTTGGCGGTCGTGATGGAGTTATTCTCACGAAAAATCATAGGC
>NZ_JASJVC010000564.1:0-238 GCF_035019905.1 Sphingomonas sp. 10B4
ATCGAGAGGTCCATGGCCTTCACGGTGACGGAGTCGCTCGCAGTCGCGGCGGCATCCGCCGGGGTCAGCACCGGGCCGGTGTATGTCCCTGAGGCGATCGCGGTGTTGGTGAGGCCCTGGCCAGCGGCGGCCGGCGCCTCCTGCCGGGTGGATGCCCCGGTGTTGTTGTCGAGATCCGCCGCCTGCAGGCGCGAGGCCGGGTCGGGCTGAGGCAGTTCGTCCCGCCGGTCGCCGAGCC
>NZ_JASJVC010000565.1:0-237 GCF_035019905.1 Sphingomonas sp. 10B4
GTCCGTGATTACCCGCGGCGTGTTGATTTGATCCGTCTGGATATCATAAATCTTTGCTGTACCACTTGCTACCACGACGGTGATTGGGGTACTGGTTGTGCTTGCCCCCAAGTTGTCTGTCGCTTTGGCTGTGACGCTGTAAGTACCTGCTGCCACATTTGACCATGTGATCTGCAGGTGTTGCTGTTCGGCGCAGTAGGACTGCTTGTGGTGTCCACTAAAGTACTGCCCTGATAC
>NZ_JASJVC010000566.1:0-237 GCF_035019905.1 Sphingomonas sp. 10B4
CCCCCCCCCATTTTTTTTTCCACCCCCCCGCCGCCATACGCGCTTGCCTCTTGTCTCGGGGGCTCGGAGATGTGTATAAGAGACAGCGCCGACACCGCGCGATCGACGCGCGGCAGACCGGCGACAGGCTCGGACATCTGCCGCCCGGAATCGATCGCGGCGACGGCACCGACTTCGATGCGCTGGTCGAGTTCCGCTCGGGACTGTCTCTTATACACATCTCCGAGCCCACGAGAC
>NZ_JASJVC010000567.1:0-237 GCF_035019905.1 Sphingomonas sp. 10B4
ATGTAGAGGCATCTGCCAGAAATACATAGAAATTAATAAATGAGGGCAGTTTGAGCCTCGTATATTTTCTCGTTAAGCCTGATTTATCACCGTTCAGCATTTAACTTTATCCTATCTACGGGTGGCTCGTAGTCCCAACAGCTTGCAGTAAGACAAGGGCGCCAGTTAGATGCTAATATTTGACCTTTCTTAATTGCCTGAACAGTTTCTGCTGTGGGTTTGGACTCAAGATTTGCT
>NZ_JASJVC010000568.1:0-237 GCF_035019905.1 Sphingomonas sp. 10B4
GTCTATGGCCTTCCTGTGCAACGCGTACTCAAGAGCGAATTGCTCAGACCCTTAGCACCAACTTGGCTACTCAAACTGGTTGGGCGTTCGCAGCCAGCCAGTTCCACGCACATGCTTGAGCAGCAGCCGTTTCAGCACGCTTATCTCGCGCAGCATTTACCGCAAGCGCCGGCCACTTTGTTGGCGCAGTTAAGTCAGTCAAGCCAAAGCTATCGCCATCCCCGCGCGATACAGGCG
>NZ_JASJVC010000569.1:0-237 GCF_035019905.1 Sphingomonas sp. 10B4
GTTATCTCGTCGGGGCAGGGCTGCTCGGGTCGGCATCAATCGTGACGGGTGACTATGCGTCGCTGATCCGTGCCGGCATCGGTCTCGCATTCCGTTGGGCCTTGTATCTGGTCATGGCGCTCGCTTATCCAGGCGGAATGGGTTTCGGCGACGTCAAACTCGCCGGTGTGCCCGGACTCTTCCTCGGTTACCTCGGCTGGGGGCCCCTTGTGGTCGGCGCCTTCGCGGCCTTCCTGC
>NZ_JASJVC010000570.1:0-237 GCF_035019905.1 Sphingomonas sp. 10B4
ATGTGGAAGAAGCTCTATCGGGCGTCAAAGGTGAAAACGCGGTCAAAATTTTTGGTCCAGACTTGGATATCCTGACACAAAAGAGTGAGCAGATTTCTGGAATACTCAAAGGCATTCGTGGCGCAAGCGATGTAGATGCGATCAAAAGCGGTGGTCAAACACAACTCAATATTGTGATTGACAGAGAAAAAATTGCACGCTTAGGTATCAACGTGTCGGATGTCAATAATACGATAC
>NZ_JASJVC010000571.1:0-237 GCF_035019905.1 Sphingomonas sp. 10B4
CTTCGTAGGCAACGCGGCGGCCCGCGCGTGCCCCCGCCATGCCGACGAAGTCCACGGCCCCAAAGCCTCCCGCCCGCGCGCCGGACGCCTACAAAAAGGGGCGCGCCATGCGGGCCCCCCCCAGTGTGCCCGGGTCGGAGATACGGCACAACTTGACGGGGGCGCCCCCAGCGCAGCGACCGCCCCCCGCGGCGTAGGGCGACGGCTAGGTGTTGCCGCGGTTGGACGTGGGGGGAC
>NZ_JASJVC010000572.1:0-236 GCF_035019905.1 Sphingomonas sp. 10B4
GTGCGCGCCGCAGTGGCCAAGTCAGCGCAGTGTTGTTCATTGATCTCGATAATTTTAAGATGATCAATGATGCACGCGGCCATGCGGTCGGTGATGCTTTGCTGCAGCAAGTCACGCAACGTTTGTTGGCTTCGTTGCGCGAGAATGATACGGTGGCGCGTATCGGCGGCGATGAGTTCGTGGTCTTGCTGGCCGATATTTCACACGAGGTGCAACATGGCGCGCAGATCGCCTTG
>NZ_JASJVC010000573.1:0-236 GCF_035019905.1 Sphingomonas sp. 10B4
TTTGTGCATAACGCTGTCATCTGAATTTCATGCTCGCTGGCGAGAAAGGGGCTTTGCAGGTCAGTTCCAATCTTCTCAATCGCCAGCAGCATGAAGCCCACCACCGTGGAAGCCAGCGGCGTGAACCAACCCAGGGTTTCCACCAGGCCTATAGGCACGATCAAACAAAACAGGGTGATGAACAGCCTTGGGAAGGCTACGTATGGATAAGGTAACGGTGTGTTGGCTATGCGCTC
>NZ_JASJVC010000574.1:0-236 GCF_035019905.1 Sphingomonas sp. 10B4
GTTCTTGAATACGACGAAAGCTGTCGTAATGGTCATCGGTATAATAATATTCTCCGGCTGGCTGAGCAGCAATAATGCGCCGCGCACCACGATTGCGGGCACGTGGCGTCACGACCGTGTATTCACGATAATAACCGCGCTTCTGCTTAGGCAAACGCGCTTCATAATTGCCAAATACCGCACCATCTTTGGAAAATGGGAACGGGCCGCCCTGCTTGATGAGCAAGAGTGTAGTG
>NZ_JASJVC010000575.1:0-236 GCF_035019905.1 Sphingomonas sp. 10B4
GAGAAGGCTTGAGCCGTCCGCTCGACACGCTCGAAGTGGAAGTGCAAGGTTTGATGGAGGGAATGCAGCTGGCCGATGATTTGATGACGCTCGATGGCATCCTGTTGCTGGCCAAGGATTATGTACTGAAGCCGCAGAATATCGACAACCTTATCCAAATGCAGAAACTGGAGCGCTTGCCGCAATTCATCATGATCCGTCGGGTCAACCTGCAAGAGCCGGACAAAGACGCAGAT
>NZ_JASJVC010000576.1:0-236 GCF_035019905.1 Sphingomonas sp. 10B4
ATTCTGGATTACTTGGTTTGCAGTCTTCTGCGTAATAGCGCAATACAGCTGGGATAATACCCGCGGCACCATTGGTAGGGGCGGTAACGACGCGACCGCCTGCAGCATTTTCTTCGTTTACCGCCATCGCATATAAGCTGACTTTATGCATGCCGTCATGTGGTAAAACGTCCGCACTTTCATTGGCGCTGCGCCACAATTTTGCTGCACGTCGTTTCACGTGCAAACCGCCAGGT
>NZ_JASJVC010000577.1:0-236 GCF_035019905.1 Sphingomonas sp. 10B4
GCACACCAGTAAGCCTGAAGCTACGCATCAAGAAAAAACTTGACGTGTTGGAAGAAAAACTATATTTTCATCGCCCTCTCAAAACAGATCATTTGATCGAGAAGCAATCTGACCTACCCGTCGTCAAACGCTGCAAGGAACAAGCTAACCGCGTCTTAAATTTTCAAGGGAACTTAGGTACAGCATGGCGGGTGGATTTTTCTGATGTCTTTGAAAAATTTGTGCAACACATATTC
>NZ_JASJVC010000578.1:0-236 GCF_035019905.1 Sphingomonas sp. 10B4
CGCCTGGACGCTGGGCTAGTTTTTCTCTCTGACTCTCGTACTAATGCGGGTGTGGATCAAGTTGGTACGTTCCGTAAAATGAGCGTATTTGAAAATCCGGGCGACCGTATGATGGTCTTGATGACCGCAGGCAATCTCTCTATTTCCCAATCGATACGCCAATTAGTCGCAGAACACGTGTGCTTTGATGGCAGCACGATCTGGAATGCGCCCAACATGTACGAAGCTGCCCGTAT
>NZ_JASJVC010000579.1:0-236 GCF_035019905.1 Sphingomonas sp. 10B4
CCATGGGCGGACTCATGCTACGCAGAAACGCCCATCCGTGATTTTCCAAACGGACTCTTAGCCCGGATTATTCATGAGTCTTCGTACCAGGGCTTTGCCGACCCGGCTTTGCGGTTTGACGACCGCGGCGGGCGGCAGTTTCCCGTGGCGCAGGTGACGGCGCGATTTCGTTTTTTTTATGTTTTGGGGTGATGGGATATATAGTCGTCTCTTTTGGTCGGGATATGGTTTTGCTG
>NZ_JASJVC010000580.1:0-236 GCF_035019905.1 Sphingomonas sp. 10B4
ACCGTACACAGCGCGAGAAAATAATGAATTTCCGCAAAGGTCAGGGGCGAGAAGACCCCGAAATCAATTTGATCCCTATCATCGACGTGTTGCTGGTAATTTTGATTTTTTTGATGGTCACGACGACATATAGCCGTTTTTCAGAATTGCAAATCACCTTGCCGACGGCTGATTCAGAAAAAGCGCAAGACAAGCCGAATCAGATCGATATCGGGATTGATGCCCAAGGGCGCTAC
>NZ_JASJVC010000581.1:0-236 GCF_035019905.1 Sphingomonas sp. 10B4
GGCTGCCCGCGCGCGGGCGGCCCTCCGCGTGGGGGGGGGTCGCGGCGCTCCCGCGCGCGCGGCGCTAGCGCCGGGCGCCCGCGGGGGCCGGCCCGGGCCGCGTCGTGCGGGGGGTGGTTTTTTTTGTTTGGTCTGTTTGGTGCTAGCGCATTTTTGGTCCGTGGTCTGCGTTGGGGCTCCCCGGGGGTGCGCCTATGACCGGGGGGCGCGCGGGTTTTTTGTGGGTGCCCCGCGGC
>NZ_JASJVC010000582.1:0-235 GCF_035019905.1 Sphingomonas sp. 10B4
CCGTTTTCTCGAAATTAGGCTACCCACACGGAGTTATGGGAATGCTGCCGGCGTCCAAATGGGTATACCCTGATGCGATACGTGGATTGGACACCGATCGCGTCTCATCAGGGCCAGTCGCATGCGATTTCTGCGGTCCGTCGGCCGGTTTTAGAACCTGATATAGCCTGACTCATTGAGGAGCCGGAAAAGAGGTTGCGTTGTGGTCCGGAAGCGATTCATGTTCCAACATGAT
>NZ_JASJVC010000583.1:0-235 GCF_035019905.1 Sphingomonas sp. 10B4
GGTGACATTTCGGTGCATGGTGCCCCAGAGCCGTTCGATTTGGTTGAGATTGTGGCTGTAAGTTGGCACGAAGTGGAGCGTGATCCGACCGCCTTCGCGGGCCAGCCATTCTCTTACCAACCGGGCATGATGGTAGCGGGCGTTGTCGAGGAAGACGTGTATTATTCGCATCGACGGATGGGCCGCAAGGATCGCGATGAGCAGCAGGATCGTGCTTTGGGCGTCGACGGTGGGG